>CALRDS010000001.1 GCA_943354975.1 Candidatus Nomurabacteria bacterium
GACCTAGGTCGCACATTTGTAAACTACATAGCTCAAACAGGTGAATACCCAAAAAAACTTTTAGAAGGATATGGTGATGGAGAAGAAATAGATGAAAAAGCATTACATGCAGCAATTTTCATAAATATTGTTTATAAAATTCCATATCAACACCAAAAAGGTAGGGTGAAAGTTGTTGAGAATTTCCAGAATTATTTGTTTCAATCTCAGGTCTAATCCCGTACTAGAAGGGTAGTGCTAAAAACATAGTCGTTGGTTTTTTGTTTGAAGGTAAATCACGACAGTACACCGTCAAAACTTTACTCAAGATGTCAGCGTACTACATAGCATTCTTGCTATTAATTTTACATATCTAGTTCTGAAACCTGTTAAGGGTATCAAAAATAACTATTATAAAATATAGCTCCAAAAGTTGCTGGGGTACAAGGACTCGAACCTCGATACTCAGGACCAAAACCTGATGTCCTACCATTAGACGATACCCCAATAATATTTTATTTTTTAACTACTCATTATTTATTGTCCTGAGCTCAGGACCTCTATATTTATCGCTCCGTAAACTCCGCTAGCTGATGCCCTACCATTAGACGATACCCAAGTAAACTAGTTATTAGTTAAATTTCAAATAACTATAAATAAAGGCTAGACAAACACAAGAATAGCATTTTTAATATGTTTTTACCATCCTAAATATTAAGCTAATTCTTGTGTAAGAAATTAAAACTACAATGATATTTCAGATTTGTCGAATTTTCTCCTATGAAAAATAGTAGGAATATTTTTCTCCACATTCTCCACATGACACCACAGAAAGATTGCTTGCACGATGCGAAGTTATGCGGGTATAATCATATGAAGCTTATAAGACATTTAAATAAAATTGCATGAAAAATCCTGGAAGTTCAAGGGGTCACGTTTTTAAAATAGAAAAGACAACAACAGATGATGATGCCTACAGTGTTCGTGTCCCAGGACTTTCAGAAAAATTAACTACGCTAGAGATATTTGCTAAAAAGACATATGCTAGATTAAGCGAAAAATGTAGAACTGCAGAAGATAGAAATGTAACTGTAGCAGCAACGTTAGTAACAAATTTGACCCTTCGTGCAGCAGAATTTGACCCTTCAGTTTCATAAACATAAATTCGCAATAGGTTAATAACCTAGTTTGACAATTTGCTATTTCCATGAGAGAGTGAGGTTAGAAATACCCAGTATTTTCAAGGATTTATGGCAATAATTAAGGATTTAAAAGAAATATTAGAAAATTCCAACCTAACTTCTGAAGAAGTTAGGGCCTTTGAATCTGGGTTGTCACTACTAACGAGAACTGAACAGGAAACATTCACATCCATTATCGAAAAAGACCCTGAACTAATTTATCCACTTTATATAAATTTTAAGGCGAAACTACGTGCAGCACGTGGTACAAAAGAAGATTGGGAACGTGCCATTGAGACAGAGGTTATACAGCTCGAGGACTACATCACAAAAAGAAAATTTGGAAATGAAATAAAGTAGTCAAATTGTTACATGTTATAATTATGTAACATGAAAGCACTTGTTTCTAATCTAACGCTTATAGTTGCCAGAAAAGATAGTCGCCTGATAATAATTGTCTCTACTTTAGTTTTTCTCTTTTTGTTATTGCTTGTACAAAATGGCTCTCAAGCTCTTCAAGCACTTTCTTTTACAGTTATCCCTGAACTAGAGAGATGGAAACTGGCTCTTTCTACTTTATTTGATATATCTAATACCTTCACAGCTGGAACCCTTATCTTGGCGGTACTAGGATCATTTTTAGGTGGAATAAATATCTCACTTGCTTACACATATATGCGCATACGTGGCGAAATTATCGCCAAGAGCGGGCTCTATAGTGGAGTAGGGCTCTTCTTAGCTTTTATAGGAATAGGATGCGCTGCATGCGGTACAGCACTTCTTAGTGTTATATTGGGATTCTTTGGATTTTCTGCGATGTTAAATGTTTTACCTTATCAAGGAGAGGAGCTCGGTTATATTGGTATTATATTTTTATGTATAGCCACCTATACTCTTTCTCAAAAAGTTTCAGCTCCAGCTGTGTGTTAAACTTTCTTTAATAATTATGTCTTCACAAACGAAGAAACTACTAATATCAACAATAACTATATTAGTATTGGCGATTTCATATCAAGGAAGAGAATGGAATCTCTACGGAACAGACCTTACAACAGAAAATACTAATAATATAGGAACTTTTTATAAAGTGACCAAAGTGGTTGACGGCGATACTCTGCATATAGATGTAAACGGTGTAGACGAAAAAGTTCGTTTGATTGGAATAAATACTCCAGAAACTGTAGACCCTCGTACCTCAGTACAATGTTTTGGAAAAGAGGCGAGTAATCGCATGAAAGATTTAGCAAGTGGAAAGCTTGTACGTATAGAATATGATGAATCTCAAAATGTACGTGATGTTTACAATAGACTTTTAGCATATTTGTACTTAGAAGATGGCCAAATGCTTAATCGCAAAATGATAGCTGATGGTTATGCTTATGAATATACCTATTTAACTCCATATAAATATCAAAAAGAATTCCGTGATATTCAAAACATCGCTAGAACTTCCGGTAGGGGGCTATGGTCGGAAAATACTTGCTCTGGCAGTAAAACACTACAAAGATAATTATGGAAACCATTCGCGAACTTTTGGGTTTACTTTTTAAATTAGCAATCGCGATGATATTCATCGCTTTTGTGTGGTGGATAGTCACACTACTTTACCCATCACTTAGTCTACGAGGTTACTTGTCTAAAACAGAAGGTGGAACAGACTGGCTTCTGGCACCGAGAAATGTTGGCCTACTTTCTTCTTTGATGACAGCACCCAACGAAACCACAAACCTTTATGTTCCTGGACCAGCATATGATGGTTATGGACTAAATACCAAAGCAAATCTCGTTGAGTATAATCAGACGATCGCACAACCTACTGTTATTCGTAATCTTTCAATATTTGAAGGTGGACACATATACACAGGAATATCATTTAGCGGAGAAGCCAAGGAGACAATATTTAGAGACGGTAAATTTCCGATTTTAATAGTCGATAATAATGGAAGAATCGCTGGAGTATCCTATGCGGAACAAATAAATATGTGGGCGACCCCAGGTTGGGCTCGTTTCCAAGTTAAAGTACAAAGTGTTCTACCAAATAGAGTTCAATGTAGTATGATTTTCCAATCAGCAAATCAACAACAAGTAAAATATATTATTCCCATAACTTGTAATTAAAAAAGATAACTAAATTAGTCAAAATAAAAAACCGGTGCCCCTACCCCTTGAAATTCAGGGCACACCGGTTCAATCTTCGCCCGCCGCGGCATCCTTGAGACTCCTTGAAACTGGCTTGGCGGTTTCAGACAATGGGGGTAACGTTCCGCCACTCAAAATGATGCGAACACTTTTGATTATTGCGTGTTTCGCGCTGTCATGTCTTTCTACCAACCCAACCATTGTTGGACACCCAACAAGATCTTCCAGTTTATTCAAGAATGGAATCCCTATCAGGTTTTCTAGAACTCCCGCTGGGTCATCTGCGAAAAGATCAGCTTCAGATTCAGACATGGTGTTTCTCCACGCTTAATGATTTATATAACTATACAACTATTGCTGATACAAGTCAATATTATTACTAGGTAGTAAGTCTGTCAATAACTGCTTTTACTACTGCTCCATCTGCTGTATCTCCTAACTCTTTCATCATCATTCCAATAAATTGTCCTTTCTTTGTAGGGTCAAGTGGGGACTCCGCCAACTTTGCTTTTACCTTTGCCTCGATATCTGCTTCAGACATTTGTGTTGGAAGAAATGCTTCTATAACAGCGAGCTCGTTTTTCTCATCTTCGGCGAGTTCTGGTCGTCCAGCTGCAGTATATTGTTCCATAGAATCTTTTCTTTGTTTTGCTAAACGCTTAATAACCTTCATACAATCTTCATCAGACAATGGTTCTTGTGGAGGTCGTCCTTGTGCGACTAGTTCATTTGTAAACGCAGCTGAAAGCATACGTAATGCTCCTACACGCACTCCATCACGTGCAAGCATCGCTGTTTTAATTTCCGACTTTATTTTTTCTTGCATAGTTCTCTAATTTTAACATATTTTTTTATGCTAAACTAGGCATATGTCAGCTAGTTTTATCTACATTTTTGGGGTTATAATCTTTGGACTTTTGGTTATAATACTTATCCGTCAGAAAAATGTAGGGAAACGCGACGAAGACCAATCATTTCTCATTCTCCAAGACCAATTGGAAAAATTGAGAAACACTGTAGAAAATAAACTCGAGCGTTCACAGTCAGAACTACACCAAGTACTGGCTCGTCACAATTCAGAATCAAATAGAATCATCACGGAAATCACTCGTGAATTAACTGAAGTAAAAGAGGGGAATAAGCAGGTTTTTTCTATGACTGAACAATTGCAAAACTTAGAAAAAGTTCTGACTCACCAAAAGCAACGTGGAAACTTAGGCGAGGCATCTCTTGAGCTCATCTTATCTAACATGCTTTCACCCGGACAATATGAAATGCAATATCGATTTAAAGATGACAAAATAGTTGACGCTGTAATTCATACAAAAGAAGGAATTATTCCAATCGATGCAAAATATTCACTAGATAATTACCAACGCCTAATGAATGCGACAGACGCAGAAGATACAGCGTACTACGAAACTGAATTCAAAAAAGATATTCAAAAAAGAATAGACGAGACTTCTAAGTATATTAAACCAGAGGAGGGGACACTCCCTTTTGCTTTTATGTTTATACCTGCTGAAGGTATTTATTATGATTTATTAATTAATAAGGTCTCTTCGGGAGCAGTGAATACTCAAAATCTAATCGAATACGCCTACAATAAGCGTAAAGTTATAATCGTTTCTCCAACGACATTTTACGCATATTTACAATCTGTATTATTTGGATTCAAAGCGTTCAAAATAGAGGAAAGTGCACAACAAATTCAGAAAAAAGTAGAAGACCTAGGACGTCATATCAGTGCTTATGAAAGTTACTTCAAAAAACTTGGGAATACACTTGGGACAACTGTAAACCATTACAATGATGCTTATAAAGAATTAAATAAAATTGACAAAGATGTTTTGAAAATAACCGGGGAAAGTGCGGGAATAGAAACTCTCATTTTAGATAAACCAAGTAACGACGACTAAAAAATAAAACTCCGCCGTAGCGGAGCCTTCAAGCTTTCTCCTTTCGTTCTTTTTGACCTCTGTTGATTTTGTCCAGTCTTTGCTGTCTTTCTTCAGCCAGTGTTCGCAAATACGCGCGCCGAGCTATTTCTAATTCATCAACTTTCTTGGCTTTCTTTGTTTCCCTAGCTTCCTCGGTTTCTTTTTGTCTTTGGTCGTAGATCCATTTTTTCTCTCGAATCCAATCCTCGGCTATAGATTGTTTTCTAAATCTTTCTACCGCCATTTTGTGTTCACTACGTGGAATTAGGCTTTTGGCAATTAGGAACAGTGCGAAGGCAATAATGAGAGTTACCGCCACCAACTCCAGCTCCTCTATAATGAAATTAATCAATTTATTCTCCCTTTTCGTACAATCAAGAGATATCATACACGACCTTGCATAATAAGGCAAAATACGGTATAATTTCCCAACTATGTCATTTGCTGTAATCCAAACGGGGGGTAAACAATACCGCGTCTCAACAGGAGACGAAATCGCAGTTGAGAAAATCAAGGGTGATTATAAAGTTGGAGACAAGGTCACAATCGACTCTGTTGTATTAAAAGATGACGGAAAAGATACTACACTAGGTGCACCTTTTATATCTGGTTCTAAAGTAGAAGCTACTATTACAGAAAATGGAAAGCTAGATAAGGTCATGGTGGTACGCTACAGGGCAAAAAGTCGTTATCACAAGCGAAATGGTCACCGACAGCCGTATATGACGCTAAAGATAGATTCGATCAACTAAAGACAAAATACTCCCCTCCGGGAGTATTTTAGTTTACCCTCTATGCTCCAACGCACTTTTAAAAGTATCCCTGTCTACGTACTCGAGCTCAAGGCCAGAAGAAAGCCCACGTGCTAAGTTCGAAAGTGTAACTTTTTCTATCCCTACTATTTGTTTAATAGTTTTTTCAACATATTCTTTTGTAGTATCTCCATAATCCGTAACTGGAAGTGCAAAAATTACTTCTATTAATTTTTCTTCTTCTAGCGCCTTATGAATACGTCCTGTTAATTCTCTTATACGAATGAGTTCAGATGGTTTTTCAGTAAGTGGCGGAACTAGTCCTCCTAAAATAAAATATAATCCATCGTACGATCCAGTTTTTTCTACTGCATCCACGTCCAATTCTTTTTCTACAATCATAAACACTGAAACATCTCGTGATTCTGAGTCACAAATATCACACAATAATTTTTTGTTATTCTGACTTTTATCACCAAAGAATCTGAAGCACATATCGCATTGCTTACCAGTAAACTTTAATTCTTCAAGTGCTTTAATGAGTTGTTCTTTATAGTGAGAATGTTCACGTAATAGAAAATATACAAAACGTCGTGCCTGTTTCGGCCCGATACCAGGGAATCGCATAAAGAGTTCGGTAAGTCTGTCTGTAGCATTCATATAGTCAAATTAGTATAACAAATGTAAATAGCATCTATTTGAGTTATAAATAAATAAGAGGCGACATTGCTGCCGCCCCTAGGTGACTGGAAATTTACCGTAGAAAAGGCAGATATAGCATGCCATTCCCGCGAGCTTCCACTGTATTAGAGTCGCCAGGCCGGAGTCGTAAATTCCGGGCACTTGAGGGGTGTTATTCCCACGGGCGTTACGGAAGCCTGCTTATTTTATTTGCGCCAATTTTCGGCCTTGTAACGGTATTATCCAAACAATAATATAATAACATCTATATATGAATCCGTCAAATATCTAAAACTCCGGAGTACTCATTGAAGGCATAACAAAATCTCCAAATTCACTTTTTTCAACTGGAAGAAATGATGTCTTCTTGTCATCAAAGAAGAGTTCTACTATTCCTGTCGGTCCATTTCTATGTTTTTCAATTAATATCTGTACAATATTTTTCTTTTCAGAATCATCATTATATTTATCCTCGCGGTGTATAAACATGACCACATCCGCATCTTGTTCAATAGAGCCAGAATCTCGAAGGTCAGATAATCGTGGACGTCCACCACGTGACTCAACTGCACGGGAAAGTTGAGAGAGCGCAATAACAGGAGCATTAAATTCTTTTGCCAATGCTTTTAGTGAGCGAGAAATTTCTGTGACCTGGTTTACCATACTGTCATAATCTTTTGATGTACTCATGAGCTGAAGATAGTCCACTATGATTAGCCCAATCGGTTTATCACTATTAAGTCTTCTTAAAACACTTCTCATATTTAAAATAGAATTCGCCGCTTTATCATCAATATAAAGTGGAGCCTTCATGAGCTCATGCATTCCAGTTTGAAGACGAGCAAATTCATCGTCCAGTGTAAGACGTGACGTACGTAGCTTCCAGCCGTCCACCTGAGACTGAGCAGACAACATTCTATCTACCAATTGTTCTTTACTCATTTCAAGAGAAAATATTGCAGTAGGGACGCCGAACTTCACCGCGGCATTACGAGCAAAATCAAGCGCTAAAGATGTTTTACCAACTGATGGGCGTGCTGCGAGAATGATTAAATCTGATTTTTGGAAACCAGAAAGTTTATTGTCCAAATCTTTATACCCAGATGGCACACCGCGCAATTCTCCAGTATTTTCTGAAAGCTTTTCAATTCTAGTCCATGTTTCTTCTATTAATTCTTTGAAAGCAATAAGACGGTGTGATGAATTTCCTTTGGTTGTAATTTCATAAACTCTCTTTTCTGCTTCTTCTAGAATAGATTCTAATGGCTCAGATTCATCATATGATATTTCTGCTATATGATTACTAGCTTCGATTAATCTGCGTAACAACTCTTTCTTACGAACAATGTTCGCATAATATTTTATATTCGCAGCTGATCCAACCAAGCCAAGAAGTTCAGAAAGGTACGGAGCTCCTCCTATTTGGTCAAATTCTTTTCTTTCTTTTAATCTGGCCGAAACAGTAAGCACATCTACTGGATCTTTTCTATTTACTAAATCTTCAATCACTTCAAAAATTACTTGATGTTTCGCTGCATAAAAACTATGAGTATTCACAATATCTGAAATTTCAAAAAGCATTTCAGAAGAAAGTAGTAACGAACCGAGTAACGCTTTTTCTGATTCTAAATCTTGTGGTGGAATACGTGGTCCACGAAGTGGATCTTCAAGTACGGGGCTACGGCGTCGCTTGTCATTTGAGAATTTTTCTTGTATTGCCATACGCCTAATTGTACATGGCAGGGATAGGGTTGCACAAAAGAAATAACTGTTGTGGATAGGGGATTAGGGGGATAGTGGTAAATAACTTCTAACTTCTAATTTTTAATGTCTAAATTTAAAGATAATTTGCAAAAATCAGTAAAGTTCTATAGAATAAATACTGAACTTACGAGAGCACTTTCTATGTGCGATCGGGGAGGAGGGCTACCCGTAAGTCCCTCCTTTTTATATTTTACTTACTTCCTGTCCATTTTCAGTATCTTTCACAGAAAATCCTAAGTTGAGAATTTCATCACGCAATTTATCAGACTCTTCCCAGTTTTTCTCTTCGCGAGATTTTTTACGATGATTCAGTAATTCCTTTACATTATGAGGCATATCTACAGCCTTTTCTTTCTCAGCTAAATGTAAATTTAACCCGAGCACTGCACTCATATACATAAGTGTTGTGTATTTATCATTATCACTCAATGATTCATCTTTTATAAGATTCCAGATTTGTGCGACACAGGCCGGAGTTCCTAAATCATCATACAAACTTTCTTTAAAAAGATTTTTGTAGTGCTTACTGATTGAACCTTCTTCTGTTTTATGTTCCACACACCAAAATACTAACTTTTTATACGCAACATTTGATGCATCCAATGCTTCAAAAGAAAAAGAAAGTTCTTTTCTATAATGTGCTGTTAATAAAAAGTATCTATAGGCGATTGGGTCATATCCTTTTTCAATCAATGTAGAAAGCGTCAGAAAGTCATCGGAGGATTTTGCCATCTTACCAACTGCATCAATCAAAAAGTTGTTATGTACCCAATAATTAACAAATTTTTCTCCCGTCGCACAAACACTCTGTGCAATTTCATTTGTATGGTGTACGGGTATATGATCGATACCTCCCGTGTGAATATCAAAATGATGTCCCAAATATTTCATAGACATGGCAGAACATTCTATGTGCCAACCCGGAAAACCTATTCCCCAAGGGGATTCCCACTCCATCTGTCTTTTTTCATCTTTGGGAGAAAATTTCCATAGAGCAAAGTCAGTTATATTTCTTTTCTCTGTGTTTTCTTCTACACGAGCACCACTTCTTAGTCCTTCTACATCTAGATGGGCGAAATCTGCATACTTTTTAAACTTGGCGGTGTCAAAATAAACTCCATCATTTGTTACATATGCATAACCTTTTTTTTCAAGAGATCTAATTAATTCTATCTGCTCAGGAATATGATCTGTTGCGCGTGGGAAAATATAATCCTTAATAGGAATATTTAGTGCGATTAAATCCTTAAAATAAGCATCAGTATACAGCTTTGCAATATCCCAAACACTTTTACCTTCACGTCGTGAACCTTTTTCCATTTTATCCTCACCATTATCACCATCATCTGTATTGTGTCCAACATCTGTAATATTTATGACATGTTTAACATTATAATGTGCTGAAACAAACATTCTACGCAAAGTATCCGCAAAAACATATGCTCGTAAGTTTCCAATCTGAGCAAAATGGTAAACAGTTGGTCCACAAGAATAAATGGAAACTTCTCCTTCTTTTATAGGTTTAAATTCTTCAATATTTTTAGTTTTTGTATTGTATAATCGTATCTCACTAAGCATGTATTTATCCCTTTATTCTAACACATTTTTGCGCTATACTATTTGTTATATGCAGAGATTCTCAATCGCTCCACACATAAAAAGACCGGCAACGGCTACCCCTAGAAAAGTATTTAAACACTTAGGTATAGTTATCTTTATAGTTGCGTTATTTTGCGTAGGAGTCATAGTTGGTGCGGCATTAAATAATAATACGTATGCGGCAGATGGGAAAGTAGATAGCCCACTTCTTTCTCAAGTAAAAAGTAAACTAGACGAGAAGCTTATTTTTTGGAAATCATCTTCAACATTACCAACAGATAAAGAGCTTGAGTACGGAATGATAAGAGGATACGTAGATAGTTACAAAGATCCTTATACTGTGTTTTTCCCTCCAGCTGAAGCAAAAAGCTTCGCAGAAAATGTACAAGGTTCTTTTGGAGGTGTAGGTATGAACGTAGGTATGAAAGATGGAAGTATCGTGATAATTGCACCGCTTAAAGACTCTCCAGCTATGAAGGCAGGAATTTTAGCCGGGGATATCATTACTGCAGTTGATGGGAAAAGTATGATAGGGTTTTCTTCTGATCAAGCCGTTAATATGATTCGTGGTCCAATAGATACAAAAGTAGTTGTAACAGTACTTCATAAAAACGCAAAAGAAGTTTCTGATATTACAATAATACGTAAAGAAATAAAAATCCCGACGATTGATACAGAAAAGAAAGACGGAGTATTCATAATACATTTATATAATTTCTCTGCCGAGTCTCCTGAATTGTTCCATACAGCATTAAATGACTTCATAACTTCGGGTTTGAAATATCTGGTTATTGATTTACGAGGAAACCCAGGAGGATATCTAGAAGCATCAGTAAAGATGGCAAGTTTTTTCTTGAAAGAGGGTCAGGTGGTTGTAAGTGAGAGACAGGGAAAAGACGAAACAGTAGTTAACCATAGAAGTTTAGGCTTAACTGGATTACTCTCTGATACAAAAGTGGTTGTTTTGGTAGACGGAGGTTCTGCATCAGCGTCAGAAATATTTGCTGGAGCATTAAAGGATCAGGGTGTTGCAAAAATAGTTGGTGAAAAAACCTTTGGGAAAGGCTCTGTCCAAGAGTTGGTGAATTTTGAAGGTGGATCGTCTCTTAAAGTAACTATAGCAAAATGGTATACACCATCTGGGATAAATATATCCGTAAGTGGAATCAAATCAGACGTTGAATCTGTTGCCACAACAACAGTTAAAGGAAAGGATGGTAAGCCGGTAGACACTCAGCTTTTAAAGGCTATTGAAGTAGTAAAGAGAGTGGGTTAGTATAAGAAAATGAAAATAATATTGTTGAAAGATATTTCTCGTCTTGGAAAAAGAGGAGAAATTAAAGAGGTGGCGGACGGGTACGCAATGAACGTACTTATTAAAAGTGCCCAGGCAATACGTGCCACACCAGAAGAACTTACAAAATGGAAGCAAAAGGAAGAAGCCCAAAAAAGAAAAAAAGAGCTCGCTACAACTATATTTTCTCAATTACTGGATAAATTAAATAAAGAACAGGTAAAAATCACTGGTAAAAAAGCTGATCAAAAAGGACAACTCTTCGCACAAGTAAAGGAAACTGACATAACAGAAATGATATTTAAATCAACCAATATTTCCATTGACCCACACCAAGTTATAATCCCCACACCCATAAAATCAGTTGGCGTGCATACCGTGGAATTAAAACAAGGAACTCGTAAAGAAAAATTCAAAATTAATGTAATCTGAGTATAAACGATCACAGTTGTCCTAGAAATTGTGTATACTTGAATTATGAGTACTCATAAAAGTTCTAACGTAAGCGCAATAATAGTTTTTGTAATCTTAGGTGGAATTTTTTATTTTTACAAAAATATTCCTACAAAAGTAGTTATTACTCCGATAGATAAAAGCTCATTAGCTCCACCGGGGATTCCAATTAAAAAAGAATCTACTACTAAAGTCCCGGCAACCATGGTTATATACACAGATAATGGATTTACACCAAAAACAATTGTAATCAAAAAAGGATCTAAATTAACTTTTGTTAATAAGACAACAAACAAAATGTGGATAGCGTCTGACCCACATCCAACTAATAGTGGGTACATCGGAAAAACCAGAGTATCACACTGTCCTGACACTTCTGGAACTGCTTTTGACCAGTGCAATATTGGTAATAGTTATACTTTTACTTTCAACAAAATTGGAACATGGGGATACCATAATTACATGGTAGACCAAGACAAAGGCGTGATAACTGTAACTGAATAAAAAACTGACCCTGGTGGTCAGTTTTTTATTTTATAAAACATTCGCAATCTTTTTTCTTTTTATAGATCCGTCTAGATGCTTCATCCGTCTTTCTGAGTATGATACAACTCCTGGTTTAAGCGCAAATAACGTGTGATCTTTTCCTAGTCCTACATTTTTTCCAGCCATTATCTTTGTGCCTCTTTGGCGAACAATAATAGCCCCAGCTGAGGCTGTTTCTCCAGCATAAAGCTTAGTACCTAGGTACTTTGGCTTACTATCTGTTAGGTTTTTTGCCGAACCTGCGGCTTTTCTTGTTGCCATAGCTTATACTAAAAATGCAGAATAATTAATTGTTTATGTGGCACAGTATACAAGAAAACTTGAAAAAAATCAATAGCTACCTATCTTGGGGTGACTGTTTCAGTTTATTTATAACAACCTTGTTTCTGGGCACTTTTTTAACATTTATATATCTAGAAAAAGCCGATTCCTACATACCCGTGCGATATATAGAGTCTAACGGGGAAATTTTGTCTAAAAATAATATCTCGAAGCCGTTTGCGAGTAGAAGCGGTAAAACCTATACCTTTTCTTGGTGCCAAGGATCTACAATTATAAGTGAGAAAAACAAAATATATTTTTCAACTGAAGACGAGGCCATTAACTCAGGTAGAGTTTTATCCAAGCTTTGCCAAAAATAAAAAAAGACCCGGGCGAACATGGGAGGATGAACGCCTGGCCTAAATCCTACGGTAGGGTGCAGGGAATACCAAGACTATACCAAACTTACTTACTTTTGACAACCCCTCTAAAATAAAACTAAATTTGTCCACTTCTATTATTAAGAACTACCGCTATACTGTAACTATATGGCAAAAGGAAATCACAGCGAAAGAAGAGAGAAAAAGAAGCCAAAGAAGGTTGTTATAAAATAGATTTTTAACTTTCTAAGACTTAATAAAATTCAAAGCATTTAAAAGTGCTATTTTTGTTATACTATCTTTATGATTTTCACCCCTCGCTTAGATGAAGCTATACGACTTTCAGCCCAGCTTCACAGAAACCAAGTAAGAAAAGATAACCAGAAAACTCCTTACATAACTCATCTTTTTTCTGTTGCTTTAATTATTGCAGAAGTAACTGATAATGAAGACATAATAATCGCTGGTCTTATGCATGATTCGCTGGAGGATGTTCCTGGATACACATACTCGAAGCTAACTGAGGACTGTGGTGAAGATGTTGCAAAAATTGTTCAATCTGTTACTGAGCCTCTTGACCCAAACAAAGAGGAGACCGAGCAATTGCCATGGCTAGAAAGAAAAGAAAAATACTTAGAAAGTCTTAAATCTGGAGGCCGTGAAGGTGCAATAGTTTCTGGTGCAGATAAAATACACAATACTGAAAGCTTGTTAAGAGGACTAGAACGAGAAAAAGATGAATTTCTAAAAAGATTTAGCTCTAGTTTACGCAATAAACTTTGGTTTCATGAGCAAGTACTTTTAATAATAGAAGAAAAGCTTGGGACTGACCATCGTATTGTAATGCGGATGAAAACCTGCACAGAAAAATTTAAGTCACTTCTTTCTGAATATGAAAAAGGATAAAAATATAAGCCTAAATTTTGAAGAGCGATATAATACTCTAAACAAAGAACAGAAAAAAGCAGTCGATGAAATAGACGGCCCAGTGCTTGTAATTGCGGGCCCGGGAAGTGGAAAGACTGAACTCTTGTCATTACGTGTAGCAAATATTCTAAGAAAGACAGGACTCTCAGGAAGTGCTGTACTGTGTCTTACATTTACTGATAGCGGAGCCATGGCCATGCGTAAAAGGTTACTTTCACTTCTTGGGAAAGAGGCGTACAGAGTTGGGGTATTTACATATCACGGATTCGCAACACATTTAATAAATAGATTTCCCGAATATTTTTATAATGCAGTCTCATTCGTACCAGCAACAGACATCATAACTTCAAACATTTTTCAAGAAATATTTAAAGCTCTCCCTCATTCACATCCATTTTCTAGTTATCATGGTCGTTTGGGATATAGTTTCTTGTCAGATGCGAAGTCTCGTATAAGTGAAATCAAGCGTGGTGGTTATACAGCTAAATCATACAGAGAAGTTCTAGAAAAACTTATTAAGGAATCTATTGCTATAGATAAAATCTTAAAAAAATATCCTGAAGGTAAGATGTCTGTAAAAAGACTCTCTGAAATTGAACCTCTCATAAAAGAATTTACTGGTTTAAAGTCACACACTGGAGGACTTTTCTCAGAAACATTAAAAGAAGCCGTAATCTCAACAGAAGCGTCCGGAACTGTTGAACCATTAACCACATGGAAATCAAGATATACAGAAAAAGAAGAGGGAATCCTGATAACTAAAGACACACATAATAAAGAAAAATTACTAGCGCTTTGTGATATTTATGACACATACGAAAATAAATTAAATGAGTTAGCTTTGTTTGACTATGATGATATGATTTTGCAGGTCGGAGAAACTCTGCGCAAAGAAGAATCTCTGCGCGACATTTTACAAGAAGAATACCAATACTTACTACTTGATGAATTCCAAGATACAAACGAAGCCCAAATGCATATAGTAGAGGCCTTAACGAGTAGTCATATACACGAAGGAAAGCCAAACATTTTAGCAGTAGGAGATGATGACCAAGCTATTTATAAATTCCAAGGTGCACTCGTATCTCATATTTCTCATTTTAGAGGTAAATTATACAAAGATGTAAAAACCATTGTCCTTGATAAAAACTATCGTTCAACTCAAAACATAATCGATCTATCAAGAGATACAATAATTCAAGGAAAAGACCGACTGGAAAATCATTTTTCTGATATCCAAAAAATACTAAAACAAGGTAAAGAGTCACTACCTACTGGAGAAATACACATAAACTCTTATCCAAATGAAACCAGTGAATACGAGCATGTAGCAAAGAAAATAAACGAGCTGATAAAAGAGGGGATCGCCTCCGAAGAAATTGCCGTTATATCAAAGAAGCACAAAGATTTACAATCAGTACTACCGTATTTTGATTATTATAAAATTCCTTATTCTTATGAGAAAAAGGCGAACGTCTTCGACGAGCCCCACGTTGCCGAAATAGTAACTATATGTGAATACATTTCTTCTGTTTTTAATAATGATGTGACAAAAGATTATTTACTACCACGTATTCTTTCTTATAAATTCTGGAACATTGAAGCTAAAGAATTAATTTCAATATCTGTAAAAGCAAAAAAGTCTAATCTACTGTGGAAAGACTCCGTATCTACCAGTACTGATAAAAATATCATCTCTGCATATAATTTACTTTCTGAATTAGCAAAAGATTCTCCTAGTGCTCCTCTTGCTCACTTGATAGACACATTCATTGAAAAGAGTGGTTTCAAAACTTATTATTTTGGTGAAGATGTTTTAAAAGAAAATGAAGTTAAGTACATAACATTTCTCACATCGCTTCGCACATTTATGGAGGCACTACGTGAGTACAAAGATAAAGAGAATCTGCTAGCTAGTGATGTGTCTACCTTCGTTCATATATATAAAGAACACAAACTCTCACTTGTCTCAACTACTGTATTATCCACAAATATAAAAAATATCTCATTATTATCTGCACATAAATCTAAAGGTTTAGAATTTGAGTACGTTTTTATTATTAACGGCGATGATGATACTTGGAACGGGCGAGGTCGCACGAACATAGTACCACTGCCTATTTATCTCGTTCCTTTTATCGTTCCAGCAGGGGACACAGAAGATGATAAGTTACGATTACTTTATGTTGCTCTAACAAGAGCCAAACATTCTTTGTATGTATCACACCACGGCACACTAGTTAGATATTTAGAAAACCAAGATAAATATAAAAAAGAAATAGCTATTGAAAGTGATATAAATCTAAAAAATTCCACTCTCTCCCTTCCTCTTATACTTCATACTCCATACTCACAAAAAGAGCATAGCTTGTTGAAAGAATTGGTAAAGGATTATGCGATGCCAGTTACACATTTACAAAACTTTACAGATTTATCTCGTGGGGGACCATTTTATTTTGTTGAACAAAACTTATTACGCTTTCCAAAACCACTAATTGCAAGTGGTGCTTATGGAAATGCAGTTCATTCTGGAATAGAAGAAATAGTTTTGTATAAAAAGTATCACGGTGGAGAATCTCCGACTTTAGAACATATATTAAGTACGTTTGTACATAAACTTGCATCGAGTCGACTACCTCAATCTGAATACATCTTTTTTAAAAACAAAGGCGAAGAAACCCTAAGAAGATACTACAAAGAAGCTGTAAAAAATTTCACTGGGAATGAAGCTGTAGAGCTCGATATGAAAGAAGAGGGGGTCACAGTAGATGATGCAGTATTAACTGGTAAAATCGATTTTATGCGTGAAGAAAAAGATGGATACCATATATTGGATTTCAAAACTGGAAAAAGTTATGTGGAATGGAAAGGAAAAGATGATACGGAGAAAATAAAATTACATAATTATAGATATCAGTTACTCATGTATAAACTTCTATTAGAGGAAAGTACCCATTACAAGAAAAATGTATCGACCCTCGGACTTCAATTTGTAGATGACGAAGAAATAACGACTCTTTATTTAGATGAAAAAGATGGAGAGATGGAACATTTCAAAAAATTAATCTCTGCAGTTTATAAAAAAATAACTACACTTAATTTCCCAGATATTTCTAAATACCCTCAAACACTTGATGGCATAAAACAATTTGAAGAAGATTTGATTTCTGAAAAAATATGAAATAAAAAAGGCACAACCACTTCCGTGGTGTGCTTATTGGGGTTTCTGACCATAGTGCATCAGGTCTCGGAAAAACGCCACGTGGACCATGAAGCACAGGACCGCCACTCCGCCAAGGTTCGCGATGAAGCAAATCTCCGGCGAGAGGGGAATCAGGTACATGTTGATGAACATGAGTCCACCGAATTCCAAGGCGATTGGCCACCAAATCATGTATAGAAACAACAGAATCATCGTTCCCTTGGTCCTCGGAAAATGTTTTAAGACACTTCTCCTTATCATTGGGATTCTTATATGTTACAACCAAAACCAATTTCTGTCAATATTGCTCTAGTTAGTACAGACGAACCGAGACTTTTCTTAAAGCAACATCACTGGAAACTAAAAACTAAAAACTGTAAACTACCTACATGCCTGATAAATACTCTGCAGTGTGGGTATCACATTCTTCTATGGGAGACTTTTTGAAATGTCCTCGCTTATATTATTTACATAACATGTATAAAAGTAAAAAAACTGGACGAAAGATATCCATTGTAAGCCCACACATGTCGTTAGGTGTCGCAGTCCATGAAGTATTAGAAGGATTGGCGAATTATCCTGCAAATGAAAGATTAGATACTGATTTGCGTGCGAAGTTTGAAGAAGAGTGGTTAAAAGTATCTGGTAAAAAAGGAGGGTTCACAGATACAGACGAAGAGGATGAGTTTAAAATGCGCGGGAAAGACATGATAAACAATGTAATAAAAGATCCGAAGTTTTTAGTTAACAAATGTGTAAAACTAAAAAGAGGGGAGATGAACCCAAATTTTTATTTAAGTGAAGATGACAACATTATCTTAAATGGATTGATTGATTGGCTAGAATATTTACCACTTAGTGACTCGCTTCACATTGTTGACTTTAAAACTGGTAAAAAAGAGGAATCCGAAGCGTCTCTTCAGCTTCCAATATATTTATTACTTTGTAATGCACTTCAAAAAAGAAAAGTAACTAAGGCAAGTTATTGGTACCTAGAATCTGGAAATATAGTCGAAAAAGAATTACCGGACGCTGATACTGCCTATAGAGATGTATACACTGTGGCTCGAAAAGTAAAAGACGCTCGTGTGAAAGCAAAACGTGAAGGGGAGGATTCTGTTTTTGTATGTCCGCAAGGTCCATATAACCCAACAACACTTTCTGGTGGATGTATGTACTGTCGACCGTATGAGTGGATAATATCTGAAAGTGATATGGCAGAGCATGTGGGAATTGGTGGATTTAATCAAGATATGTATATAATTAAGAAATAGAATATGAAAAGAAACAGAAATATATATTTAGCTGGAATCATAGTTATACTTCTTCTTTTTGTAGTTTATTTTTACAAGTCAGGCACCACACCATCATCACTCAAAAAAGAACCTATTGTTTCCAGTATTCCAAGTTATGATGATTTAGATTTCCAAAGATTTGTAAAGGCGAGAATAGAAAAACGCTGTCCATTTTATCAACCAGATGGAGTCACATACAGGCAATGCTTATCTGATTGGGAAGAAGGTTTAGTAAAAGAAGTTATACCGGAACTGTCGGATGAAGTTCATGCCTACTGCGATACATTCACAAAAAAATATACTGAACCACACTCTCTTGAATCAATAGAATTATTTTTAAAATGCTCAATTTATAAATTACAATAATTTGGGCACTAGTCGCAATTTATAAATTTCCCTCATGGGTGATTTTTATAAATATCCCATATCTGATATTGGTGTCGTTTGCCACTATTTTACAACTGACCACACTATCCCTAAATCGCTAAATAAGGGGCCTTACAGAGCAATATATGCCAAATTACAAGGGGCTGAAGAGGTGTTTAGAAAAACTCTATAACTCCAAAGTCTTTGTAAATTTGGAGCCAGTTCTAGGCGCGGAGAAACGAGTGAGGAGACGTACGAAATAGTACGTTAACGAGTGAGAGAGGCTTCGCAACGAAGAAATGGCCCAAATTTACAAAGACTTACCAAAAGACAATAAATATGGTAAAATGTCTAGTATATGTCAGAAAAGGTATATT
Organism: Candidatus Nomurabacteria bacterium; assembly: GCA_943354975.1. Lineage (GTDB taxonomy): Bacteria > Patescibacteriota > Minisyncoccia > Phycocordibacterales > UBA5272 > UBA11704. The sequence goes on from CALRDS010000001.1 coordinate 19,137, forward strand.
TATACGGCAAACATTCTCTACGTGAAGCCCTTATGGCTATTAAGCGCGAAGATCCTCTAATAATTGATAAGATTTATTTAACACAATCTGTCGTTACCGATCCAAAAATAGTTAGTCTTTTGCAAAGTAATAAATTTTCTTATTCTACTGTAACAGCAGACGAAATTGATAGCATGGTTGGAAAAGATGCAATTCATCAAGGAGTATGTGCACAAATAAAAGAAAGTACTCTTTATACTCCATTAGATAGGGTTTTACAAAAAGCAAAAAATAAATCTGCTAATTCTCTTTTTGTACTTATGGATGAACTTCAAGACTCACATAATGTCGGCGCCATAATCAGAAGTGCGGTAGCATTCGGAGCAGATGCAGTTCTCATACCCGAACACAATCAAACCCAAATAACAGCGACAGTTATAAAAACTTCTTCAGGAATGGCTTTTGCTATACCAATAGTAAGAATTGGAAATATAAATACGACTCTAACTAAACTAAAAGAAAATGGATTCTGGACTTATGGACTAACTGGTGACGGAGATACTAAATTAGATGAAACAAAGTTCGACGCGAACACTGTAATAGTGGTCGGTGGAGAAGGTGTAGGAATTCGTGCGAAGACACTTGAGCTATGCGACTTTAAACTTTCAATAAAGATCAACTCACTTTGTGAATCGCTGAATGCGTCAAATGCAGCCGCCGTGACTCTTTACGAATGGAATAAGCAAAATAACTAAATGAAACCACCAATTCAAAAAAATGAAATATGGGATGTTGTTGTAATTGGTGGAGGTCCCGCCGGTATGATGGCTGCTGGTCGTGCAGGGGAACGTGGAAAGAGAGTTTTGTTACTTGAAAAAAACCCCGAACTAGGAAAGAAACTTTTAATAACTGGGGGAGGCAGGTGTAATGTTACTAATAACAAACGTGATAATAGAATAATGTTGGCAAAATATAAAGGAAATGACCAATACCTTTTTTCTGCATTTGCTCAATGGAATGTAAAAAGTACTATAGAATTTTTCAATAAAAGAGGGATGGAAACAAAAGAGGAAAACGAGGGTAGAATATTCCCAGTATCTAATACAGCTCAATCTGTCTGGGATGTTTTACATAAATATATGAAAGAAGGAAATGTAAAAATAGAGAATAATAAAACAGTGTCTGGGATATCTGAAAGTAAAGATGCTACGCATTTAGTTATAAAGGTAAAAGGTGGAGAAAATATTTTTGCAAAATCATGCATATTAGCAACTGGTGGAACCTCACGCCCAGAGACAGGATCTACGGGTGACGGATTTAGATGGTTACAAAAATTAGGTCACACTGTAATAGAAAATGAACCATCTTTAGTGCCAATAGCACTTAAAGATTTATGGACTAAGAAAATAAGTGGGCTAACACTAAATGATATAAAATTAACAACTTTTCAAAATGAACAAAAACAAGAGGCCCATAAGGGGAAGGTTCTTTTTACACATTTTGGTATATCCGGTCCGACAGTTTTAAATATGAGCAAAGAAGTTGGAGAGCTTTTGAAATATGGTGATACAAATATTGTGCTTGATTTGTTCCCGCATCTTGATTATCCAGAATTAAAGTCTCAACTACAAAGAATACTAATAGAAGAGAGTAATAAAAAAATAAAAAATGCTTTAGGGAGACTTATTCCAACTTCACTTGTTTCTTCAATACTAGAGCTTGCTGAAATTAGCGGAGAAACATTTAATCATAGTGTAAAAAGTGAAGATAGAATAAAATTAGTAAACACTATGAAAGTAATTACGCTTCATGTAAAAGCACTACTTGGTGTAAATAAAGCGGTTGTATCTTCGGGAGGAGTAGTTCTTAAGGAGGTAAACTTTAAGAATATGCGGTCACGAAAATTAAAACATTTATATATTGTTGGAGATGTGCTAAATATTGATAGACCCTCAGGTGGTTATAGTCTTCAATTATGTTGGACTACTGGATATGTAGCAGGCAATAATGTTTAACAGTATAATGTATATATGAATAATATTGGTGGAACCCCGAAAATTCCAGTATCAAAACCTACCCCATGGGAGAAATTTTATGAGCAAACTGAAGGACATCAGCCTTGGGCACATACCATTAAATCTATAGAACTGGCCCCGGATAAAGACCTAGCAATTGATATTGGTGCCGGTGCACTTAATGAGTCAAAATATGCTCTTGAAAAAGGGTTCAAGCAAGTTATAGCAATAGATACTTCAAAAAAATTTGTAGAACGTGCTGAACAATTAGCTTCTTTAGATAAACGATTCGAATGGCACAACATAAAGGCATCAGAGTTTCCAATGTTCCCTGAAAGTATTTCTTACGTAGTCGCGACTAATTCATTTTCTTTTATGACAAAAGATGAAGTGAAAATAGTCTGGCAAAACATTCGCGAAGGATTAAAAAGCGGGGGGATACTTGCTTGTACTTTTTTTGGAGTTAAAGATCAATTTAATATGCCAGAAGATGGGCACACGAGAACTTTTTATACAAGAGAAGAAATCAATGAATTTATAAAAGACTACGAAGTTATTGAAAATACTGAACTAAATGGCAATACAGAAAATGTCAAATCTGCTGATGGCACAAAGAAACGCTGGCATATGTTTACTTTAATTTTGAGAAAAAAGTAATTCTACTTTCTTATTTAATATCAGTTACTTACTATAGAAGTCATACTACTAAGAATACCACGTGAAAGCAACTGTAAATTAGGGGGGTTAATTTACAATTTAATCCCAAGATTTTGCATAGGGGAATAAATAGCACAGATTATAGAGTGCGTGCGGGATTAATGCATTGGTCTATATGTTATGCATATATAAGGAATAGAGGGGCTTTGCTATATATGGTCAATGTCGCACAATATATCTTTTACGACGATAAACCGCTATCCACACTTAGGGGTTTCAAACTACGGTGTCAAGACCTGTGTCAATGGTACTTAGAAATATAATCCACACAACTGTCACTCTTTAACCTTTAATATCTTTTTATAAAATAGCCGGTGTATTAATAAAAGAAATTGCAAATAAAAAATCATCTTAAATTAACTAGAAAATATTATAAAACACTAGAAAGATACCCCTCTGTACTCCCCTATTATTTAATTGCAAAAATACCCCAAACTCCAACTATCACACCCACAACAAAAGCGGCAAATAAAATTAAGACAAACGCGGCGGTAGTAAATGTAATCATAATAGAAGTATATCAAAATTAATTATAAGTAAGATAGAGGGTTAAGATATCCTTCACGTGGTGCTAATGGAAGTATCATATAAGTTCTACATATTTTACTTTTGTATTCCGTTGGTCTTGATATATGAACTGCTTCTGTTGCGTAAACAGTAAAGTGAAGATGTGGCCCTGTAGAGTACCCAGTGTTACCCGAAAGCCCAATTTTTTGTCCAGAAGTAACAGATTGACCCGAAGATACCTGAACCACCGAAAGATGAGCATAAAGAGTACTCAACCCATTTGAATGTTTTATAAGGACCCATTTACCATAAGACACGCCGTTACATACAGTGTCTGTATTTCCTGTACCAGTTACTGTACCTCCGCCAGCAGACAATATAGGAGTCCCAACATTAACCGCAAAGTCTACCCCATTGTGACCAGCGCCATTATAGACTTGAGGATTTTTACTAGCAAAAGGAGTATTACCGAAATATTGAGTTATCTTTACATTTCCAACAGGATATTTAAGAACTCCTTTTCCAGATTTAGGGAGTTTACTCAAATCAACTGCGATTTTAATTTTATCTTCAACTCCAAGGACTTCTTCTTCCAGAGCATTCTTTTTTTCTAATCTATCTGCAAGTAACTTTTGGTATTCGCTTTCTTTATTTTTTGTTTGTACGAGAAGATTGCTCTTATCTTTTGTAGACTGCTCGACTAATATTTTCTTATCACTTAATGTAGAGGTTAATTTCTCAAGTGTCTTTTTATTAAATTCAAAATTTTCTTTCTGATCACTTAACTCCTTCTTTGTTATGGAAAGTACTCGAACCTTTATGTTTATTGCTTTTGATGTATCCGTATTCCTTTTAAGGGTATCAATAACATCTGAAAAATGAGAACCTGGCTTAAGAACCTGTATGAACAAAGGCACATTTGTGTCTAGATATACAATAGAGCGCAATGTTTCAGCTAAGGCTTTTTTATTTTTTGTAAGAATACTTTCTGTAACACTAATTTTCCCTTGTGTAATGCCGATGTTATGAACTGTTTGCTTTATTCTTAATTTTGTTTTATCAATTTCTTTAATAAGCAAAGCTTTATTAAGTTCGAGTTTCGCCAATGCTGCTTTTAAAGTTTTTGCTTCTCCTTGAGTCTGACTGATTTTTGTATTGTATAATCCTATTTCTCTGTCTAAATCATCGATTTTAGTCGACAGCGCATCCAAGTCTGCTTGTAGATCGCTCATCTCATCAGCCTGTACTACTACACTATGTAGAAAAATAGAGATTAATATAATAACCAGAATACTTATTTTTTTAAAAGAGCTAGGAGACATTTATATTTATATTACGAATCTAGTACGCTACAAGCACTATCTATACGATTAATAGCTTCATCTCTACCTAAAACATAGCAAATAGTAAACGGGTCTACTGATTTTTCTTGCCCAGATAATGACATACGTAGTGGCCATAATACATTTCCTTTACCATTACTTTCGGCATACGGCATTATAGATTCTTTTATAGATTCAGATGATAAGAAATCAGCTTTAGAAAGTATTTCTTTTACGGCCTGTAGATGACTAAGTGCCTCTTCCTTTGATGAATCCTTCCAGAGAATTTTCTCAACGTCTAACTTAGGGGTATTTATAAAGAAACGAAATTCAATAGGTTCAATGGAATTTAGTTGTCCGTAATTAGAAATACGATCAATAACAGTAGGTAACAATCTATTTAATAAATCATCTGGATAGTCTTTCATAAATGGTTTAACTGACTGAGATTGTATTTCTTTAGACTGCTTACGAATATGTTCCTTATTTATCCATAAAAGTTTTTCTTCGTTGAACATGGCGCCGGCTTTATGTATATGAGAAATATCGAACAATTCAATAAATTCCTCTTTTGAGAAAATCTCTTTCTCTCCTCCTGGGTTCCATCCCATTAAAACTAAAAAATTAAGCATGGCTTCCGGTAAGAATCCTTCTTCTCTATAATCTAAAATATCTTTAGCTCCATCTCTCTTACCAAGTTTCTTTGTCCCCTCTTCACCCAAAATCGGAGGAAGCGTCACAAATATCGGTGGAGTAATCTCAAGCGCATCATATAAAGATAAATACTTTGGCACAGAAGCGATGAATTCATCTGCTCTAACTATATGAGTTACTCCCATCTCTAAATCATCAATAATGTGAGCAAAATTATACGTTGGATAACCATCACTTTTTATTAAAATAAAATCATCCAGTGCTTCTTCTCCTGCTGATAGTTCACCTCGAACATCATCATTCCACGTATAAGATTTCACAACTGGAACTTTAAGTCGAAGTGGTTTTGTGCCATCCCACACACCGAAACTCTCTGGTCTATGTTCACGATATAAAAATGCACGCTTCTCTTCCTCTGCTTTTTTACGAAATACTTTAACTTCATCTTCTGTATATGGATCTGGGTAAGCAAGGCCTTTCTCAATTAAAATATTTGCATATTTTTTGTAATGAGAAAGTCTTTGTGATTGTACGTATGGAGCATTTGGACCACCAATATCTATTCCTTCATCCCACTCTATTCCAAGCCATTTCAAGGATTCTATAATATGAGCAATACTACCTTCTACTTCTCGTGCTTTGTCTGTATCCTCAATTCTAAGAATAAATTTGCCTTCATTTTTTCTAGCTAGTGCCCAAGCATACAATGCGGTGCGAACTCCACCGACATGAATAAATCCTGTTGGACTTGGTGCAAAACGTGTTACGATTTTCTTTTCTATTTGTGTGGACATACTTACTTATATAACAAGTGAACTAACTCTTGCGTGACTTTATGTGTGGCTTAAACCTATTCTTATAAGCTCTCTAGCAATAACATCCGCGGCTGTTCTTGAATTTTCAAATTGAATACAAGACTCTGACATCTTCGCATAATTTTCTTTGTTTTCCATTATGCTTTTTATAGCTGAAAGCAGAGTCGCCTTACCTAGATTGTTTTCTTCTATAACAACGGCAGTCCCTCGACTAGCCATAGCATAAGCATTTGTTCTCTGATCTCTACTTATAGTTTCAGGAATAGGTATAACTAGCATCGGGAGTTGCCATAAAGCCATTTCAAAAAGTGTTGAACCCGCTCGTGTAATAGTCATATCTACTTTTGAATAAAATATTGAAACATCTATGAATCCATCCATAAAGTAATGATCTTTATACGGATGATTTTTTAATATTGAGTCCGTTATTTTCTTCATGTCCTCTTTGTTTGCGACACCCACTTGATGAACAATGTCATAAACACTTAAAAGTTCTGGTAAAACTAAGAGGATAGATTCATTTATTGCTTTACTTCCTTGAGATCCACCGATAATCATTATGACATTGCGATCCTTAGCCGGTGGATTACGAACATAGTTACTCGGAGGAATTATTATATCTCTTATAGGTTGACCGATGAGCGCTGTTCTGTCTCTTGGATAAAATGAAGCTGCTTCTGGATATGCTATAGCTACTTTTTTAGCAAATCCTCCGGCCCATTTGGTTGTACGTCCCGGAACAGTATCACTTTCGTGTACCACTACAGGAATAGCCAGGATTCTCGCTGCAAATAGTGTAGGGAAACTCGCATAACCACCTTTTGCAAAAACTACATCAGGATAAATAGAATAGAGTTTTATTATTGCAAAGAAACACCCCGCTATTGTCTTAAATATATCTAAAAATGTTTGGAAAGACGGATACACACGAAGTTTTCCAGCTGGAATATAAACAAACTTTATTTGAGACTCAAAAAGTAAAGTTTCATTATACGGTTGATCTGAAAAAAAATATAAATCCGGCTGTACAATCTTCTGCGTAAAGACTTCTTTCCTTATTCTTTCTGCAACGGCAATAAGCGGATAAAAGTGTCCTCCTCCTGCTCCGGTAAAAGCTATTTTCATACGTAATTGTATATAGATTTAGATATGTTAAGAAGGACTCCTAATTCAAACATCGCTGCCATAAGAGCAGTTCCTCCATGAGAAACAAGTGGAAGAGGAACTCCTGTTAACGGAAGAACCCCTAACATTGAACCAATGTTAAGCGTGGCTTGCGTTAGTATAATTGCCGTTATGCCTATCGCTAAAAGTCGACCAAATTGGTCTGGGGAATACTTCGAGATGTTATATCCCCGTACACCTACTATAACATACAGAGTAAGGATAAAAAGAACCCCGAGAAAGCCCAGCTCCTCTCCTATAACAGCAAAAATTGAATCCCCTATCGGTTCTGGTAAATAGTTGAACTTCTGAACACTTTGGCCCAATCCCCTCCCAGTAATACCACCACCACCTAAAGCAATTAAAGATTGGTTAAGTTGCCACGAAGAACCTCTTGGGTCATGGGTATTATTAACAAAAGTTTTTATACGTTCCAACATATACGGACGAAAGGTTACTAAAAGTGCAATGCCGCACAGTGCGATTACGGCTAAAGAAATTATATGATTTTTTCTGGCTCCCCCTACGAAATAAGTTATAGCCGACGCAGTCATAATAACTATATATGTTCCAAAATCAGGTTGTAGTAAAAGTATCACTGAAATAATTCCGGCAGATACTATGTACGCAAGTACTCCATATCTCCAGTCTTTAAAATAATTACGGTATTTTGAACACCAGAAAGCAACAGCTAGAACAAAAGTAAACTTAAGTAATTCACTTGGTTGAAAAGATATTGGGCCCAAATCTATCCATCTATGAGCTCCACCATGATACTGGGATAAGCTAGGAACAAAAACAAGTGCAGTCACCACAGTAGCTATTCCAAAAAAAATAAAAGCGTATTTTTTATACCATCTATACGGAATAAAAGCCCCTACACAAAGCGCAAAGGTACCTCCGATTAATGCATATATTAATTGTGTTTCTATTATTGAATAAAATTTTGCTTCGTTCACCGCAAGAACACCCAATGCTGCAGAACCAAACATAATAAGTCCCGAAATAAGTAAAATAATTATACTGACAAGAAGTGTTTTATCTACTCTTTCAAACATATCTTAACTGATTAGAACCAAAATAACCCCAAGCAATGCGCATATGTAAGATACTAACCAATATCTCATAACGATTCTATATCTCGGCCAACCTTTAGCCTCAAAGTGGTGGTGAAGCGGGGCAACCAGTAATAATTTTTTCTTAAATACTTTTTTCCAAAATAATTGCAAGATAACTGATGCTGTAGTAACCACGAGAGGAAAAGCAATTATAGGTAAATACATAACCGAGTCTGTTAAGAAAACAATAACAGAAAGTGCAAGAAGTATAGCCATTATTCCAGTTTCTCCCATCATAAACGATGCTGGAGGAACATTGAACCAAAGAAAAGCAAGGATAGCTCCGGCAATAACAAAACAAAGCGCTGAAATATCTATTTGATTATTTATAAAAGCGATGGCGCCATATGCGGAGAATACTGAAGAAAATATTCCGCCAGATAAACCATCTATTCCATCAATGACACTAGTTGAAAACAATGCAACGGTTATCAAAATAAAGAAAGCGACAAATAATATTCCACCTAAGTACAAATGTCCGTAAAATGGTATAAAAACAGTTACAACTCCAAGTTTTAAATAAAACCACAATCCAGCAAATAAACCCATAGAAGCAACGGCACTTAATCTAACTGGGAATGACAAACCTCCGCCCACATAAGTTCCATTACTTTTATTGAAAAATTGAGATACCAGTAAATCATCTATTCCTCCAACCAATGCACCAACTAACATCCCCATAAGCGGTAACCATGTTTGATTACGTGATATAAAATCAAGTTTTTCTGTTACTAGGGTTGGATGTATTTTAGATATTGTCCAAAATAATAACGCTGTAAAAAATACAGCGAACCAGACAACGATCCCACCCATGCGCAGAAGCTTCTTTTCTTCGTCATTATGAAGACTTGCTGTTATCGTGGCATCAAACCCATCAATAGTCTTACCAATATTTTTCTTTTTCCAAATCTTATGGGTCGTTAAAAAACGCACGACTGTTGGTGCGATTAGAATGCCAACCGTGAAAGAAACAATAACAGGAAGGAGTACTTTTAGTGGATCAAGCGCGAACATTTATCTAGTATAACACCATAAAATATAAGGAAAAAGTGCAAAAACCTACAAATTATCCTTCAAACTCTCTTGTAATGCGTGATATAGAATTTCAACATCTTTAAACCGTTCTTCGTACGTAGACCCGAGTACAACTATTGCAACTGGATGCCCGAGTGCAATATCTACCATTATTGCTAAATTACCCCCTGCGCTATCTGTAAATCCAGTTTTTGAGGCTTCAGCTCCTATCATATTCATGATGTCCTGATTAGTATTTGGGATACCTACGACTTTTCCAGTACTTGCATTAACTGTAGCTCTTGTCTTTGTTGTCGCGTCTAATACCTCTGGAAACCTTTTTCTAGCTATTGAAAATAATTTAGCAACTTCAAGAGCTGTCCCCTGGCCCCCTAATTTTTTACCAACATCCACTCCAGAGGGAGAAGTAAAATGTAGTGTTGGTAATCCAAGAAGAGTTGCGTCCATATTCATTTGAGAAATAAAACTCTCTCTTCCACCTAATCCATCGGCGATTGCATTTGCCCCATCATTTGATGAAAATACAAGTGTGTACTTAAGCAATTCCCCAAGTGTCCATACCTGACTATTCTTTAATCCTAAATCATATCCACCGTCTATATTTTCTGGTTTTATAGTTATTTTTTTTGTAGAACTAGCGTGTGTTAGTGCACTAATAGCTGTCATAACTTTTGTAATACTAGCTAATGGCAAAACTTCATTTTCATTTTTAGCAGAAATAATTTGTTTTCCTACTAAGTCATATACAACATAAGCTTTAGCACGCACGTGAACCCCCTCAAAAGACTTATGTTTATAAAAAACTGGTACTTCTACTTTTTTTTCTTTTGGAGTTATTATTCCTAAATGAATAATTTTTGTAGGGGTAGCGACTAAGGAAAGAAGTACGACTGTAAAAACTGCAAAAATATACAGGAAAGAAAGTTCTATATAATCATGTTGTGCTTTTTTCATAGTCTTTTTACATTTCCCTAGAGGATAATTTTTCTATTAAAGATGCACGTATTTTTTCATACTCCGGTAATTCTTCTATTTTTGTAACACCTAAATGTTTTAGTGAATCTGCAGTTATGGAACAATTTTCTCCAGAACGACTGATGAGACCTCGAACCGCTAGGGTTCTTATAGACTGAGAAGATTGAACGCCACGAATATAAGATATTTCTTCACGAGTAGGATTTCCTAAATATGCGACCAGTGTTAATACTTGCAATGTCGCTGGTGTCAGTTCTCCTTGAAGCTCTTCCTTCCAAAAAGAGTTAACCAATTCTGCTTGAGACGCATCTGTGACAATAGATAATCCATCTTTACTTTGTAATAATCCAAGACCGATAGACCTAAGGGCATTTTCCAGTTCGGGGATAATCGATTCAATTTCTTTTATATTGCAATCTAATATTTTTGCAATAGACAAAAGAGGTGTCGATTCACCAGACAGAAATAAAACTGTAACAACCTTAGCGAGCATAATGTTATTTATTGTAACACAATGCCATATCAACTTTGTGGACTTCCTATTATATTTATATCTCCCCCTGATTCGTTCTGCTCAGCATTAATATTTCCTGCGCGGAGTAGTTCAAGTAATGCTATGAAGTTAACAATCAGGAGTTTCTTTCTTTCTTCAATTGTTTTCGCACCGTTTGCCAGACTTTGAAGTGTAACAGCTTGCATAGTTCGTACACGGTTAAGCATTGCCTCTATAACATTCTCTATTCTTAGGGCTTGTTCCACAGCTACCTTAACAAGCTGTTTCGGGGTTACAAATGAAGCAAGAGTAAGTAACGCGATAGACTGTAAAAGAGATTGAGTTATTTTGCTATCTGGTACAAACACTGGGTCTCCCTTATATGGAGTCCTTCCCCTTTCATATATTGGAGTTTTCATATAAACAGATCTTAATTTTCCACAGGCCCCCATAAGTATCGCGTATAACTCAAGCTTCCTTTCTAAATCATGGACCTGTTTTTCTTCCTCTTCTGTATAAATCACACCAGGGAGAAGTGATTTCGCTTTTATGAGCATCAAGGTAGAAGCGACCACAATAAATTGTGAAATATCTACCAGATTTTTTTTGTCCAGTGTCTTTATATAAGCAATGTAGTCATCAGCGACAGAAACAAGAGAAATCTCTGTAATAGAGAGTTTCTTTTGGTCAATAAGCTCAAGAAGTTTTGTATAAGGTCCTTCGAACCTGTCTAATTTAACGGTGAATTCCATATTAAATAGTTTACAGTTTATAGTTGTTAGTTACTAGTTAATACAAAAAATTAATTAATTAATATTATTAAAGTACTTGACAAAATATCATTTCTAGTGTATAATTATATATGTTCTACCTTATTAACATTTTTTGGAGGCTATACGCCGTTTTACCGAATTACCGTTGATATTGTCAACAACAAGGCTTTCCGGCAGGTGTTTGCGGAAATGCTGAAGTTGGCAAAAGAATACGAATGTTCCGTAATCGGAACATTCGCCGGAAAGGAAATCGAAGTATGCCATAACGACACCCTCGAAGGGGCCGCCAAAGCATACAAAATTCCCGCCAACGCAAGTCAGGGCGGAAGGAACACGATGACCTTCTCGGTAAGGGTTGCTGGATAGAGATATCTAGGCAATCCCTCAAGGCGCGCGTAAAGTCTACGCGCGTTTTTTTTATTTTAAGATTTCCCAAAGTCTTGGGTCATTGCCTCCATCTACTTTAAATACTGCAACGCCTCCTAATTTATAAAGCTTTGCAAGGCGTATTTTATCTGCTATAGCAGTTGCATCTGAGTACCATACTAAGTATTGTTTATAACTTCCAAGTGAATTCCCATTAAGATCAGTGCTTGTGGAATATACATAGCTGAGCTCCCCTGCTACATTTCTATTTGGGACAATGTTCAGACTTTTTGCCAATTCATCTGCATAATTAAAATTCATAGAACCGATACGCAAATATTTTGTACTACTGGTGCCTACAGCAGGAACGATTTCGTACTTATTACCGTATGTTGGTACTCCAATTATAATTTTTTTCGCTGGAATATCTTCAAGTGCAAGTGTTATAACTTTTTTAACCCAATCAATATCAGCAACTGGTCTATATAAATTACCTGAATTTTTATTTTGAAATGTTAGTAGTGCGTCATCTTCTGCTTGGTCATATGCCATGATTCTAACTTGGTCACACACTCGACCAATTATTTTATAATCATTCGAATATTCTACTCGTGCAAAAATACTTTTAGATGTGGTGGCATATTTACTCTCAGGTGGAATTCTAGCTTCTACTGTGCAAATAAGTTGTTTGCCTTGTTTGTGTAAAGCTGAAGCTAAGTCAGTTAAAAATAGCGAGAAGTGTGGTTTTATCTCTGCAACTTTATTTTCATAATCAATATCAATTCCATCAAATCTATATTTTTTAACTAAATCTACTATATCTTTTATGTTCGCATCACGTTTCTTTTTCTGAGAAAGGAGAATGTACATCGCGTCTTTTTCTTTTTGAGTTTGTGGGTATGACAGAATACTAGGATATATTTTTATTGCGTTCGGTTTTTTATGCTTTCTCGCCTCAGATATTAAGGTAGCCCATGGTTCTTCTTCTATTTTAAGTGCATTTTTTATAGAACCATCGTACTGAAGCTCAAAAGCAAATGGACTGATTTGTGTTACAGATTTCAGATTAGCCAGTGTAGTACTCGCACCAGCGGTCTTTTGCCAATATGGAATCCAAATAGCCCGCTCAAAAGTGGCTGCAGAGACTGTATTTGTAAAACCTATTGAAATTATAAAGAACAGCAGAATCTTCTTCATTAGGTTTTATTTTTTAATTTCTATTTTTAGTTCTTTAAGTGCTTTTGAAGTGGCTGGTAATGGTGCTTGCATTAATAAATCCCTCCCTTCTCCTGTCTTTGGGAATGCTATCACTTCACGAATGTTTGGTTCGCCAAGTAAAATCATAAGAAGTCTATCTAATCCCCAAGCAATACCCCCGTGTGGAGGAGTCCCAGACGCTAGGGCTTTTAACATATGGCCAAAATTTTTCTCTATTCTTTCATCGGAGTACCCCATTATTTCAAATATAATACGCAGTGCTTTGGCATCATGCTCACGTATAGAACCTCCTCCGATTTCATAACCATTACATGCGACATCATACTGGGAAGTTAAAATTTCTGCTATGTTTTTCTTTTCAAGAAGTTGCTCGCGATGTTTATCATCTGCGCGAGAAAATGGATTGTGCGTAAATGTCCACTCCCCTTCTGCTTCTGCATCATCTGATCCAGCTGTTTTTTTGAAAAATGGAAAATTAATCACCCAACAAAAAGCTAAAACGTTATCATCACTTTTATCTTCACGCAAATCTGGCTTATCAGTACCATACTTTTCCATTACTTCTTTATATGTAAATATTGGAAATGGCACTTGCATAATTTTCTTTTCGGGAAATAGTTCTTTTACTATTTTGATTAGCAAATCTTCATTGACTTTCATCACATCTTCTCGTGTAACAAAACTCATTTCTATATCTAGCTGTGTAAATTCTGGCTGCCTATCACCACGAGTATCTTCATCTCGCATACATTTCGCGATTTGGAAATATCTTTCAAGTCCTCCAACCATGAGAAGTTGTTTATATTGTTGTGGGGATTGAGGAAGCGCATAAAAACTCCCCGGATGAACTCTTGATGGAACAAGGTAACTACGCGCACCTTCTGGTGTCGGATTTGTTAATAGTGGAGTTTCTACTTCGACAAAATGTTTTTTATCTAAATAATCTCTGATGAACTTTATAACTTTGTGACGAGTTCTAATATTTCTTTGCATTCTGGGGCGACGCTGATCTAGATATTTGTATTCCAGACGAACTTCTTCCCCGACTTCATAACCATCAGTTGAAATATCAAATGCTGGAGTAGTGGCTTCGTTTAGAACTTCTATACCAAGTACCTCTAGTTCCACATCACCATTTGACACATCTTTATTTATATTCTTTTCTGGGCGCTTATTAACCTTTGCTGTGACTGCTACGACCCATTCTGGACGCAATTTTTGGGCCACATCGAGTGCTTCTGTATGATTTGGCAATACTACCGCTTGTACCTTTCCTGTGACATCCCTAAGGTCAAGAAAGACCATTTTCCCTTGATCACGACGAACGTCTATCCAACCCTTTACAAGCACATCAGTGCCAACAGAAGCTGAAATATCTTTAATAAGAGTCCTTTGCATAGCTTTTTGATTATAGCAAAAATTGACTAATGTAGAAATATAAACAGGTTTTTGGAGAAGTATTTAAATCTTAATTTGACTTTTTTATTAATTGTGCTACAATTAATATGTTATCAATTAAGGAGAATGACCTTGAAAAGCATATTGATAGTGGACGGGAACCGCGTTGTCGCGGGTTTGATGAAAGAAAGCCTGCTGACACATCTGGGTGAAATTGAGGGCGGCGTAGACGCAATAATCATCAGGTCCTACTTCCTTGCAATTTCCGCAATAAGTGCGTACCAACCCGACCTGATTTCAACTGGAATGGTTTTTCCCGAAAAAGGCGGAACACCTCCGAGATCAGATATGGGGGAGCAGTTGATCCGAGATGCCCGCAAGATCTGCCCTGGTACCCCTGTAATCCTTTTCACCGGGGATACGCCACGAAACTTCAACCATACGGGATTACCGTCGGATCGAATCATTCATAAGGGAAATCCCGAGACCTACATAGCGTGGGTAACGAAGGTAAGGGAATTACTAACGGCCAAATGAAGATACACCCGGCAAAGATAGACGGGCGCGTCCTCTGCGACGCGCTTTTTTATTTTTCTAATCCTACTTGTACTCTCACTTGCTTCATCGTCTCTTGTGCTTTTGCACGCGCGCTCTTTCCTCCTTTTTCTAAAATTTCATACACCTCATCTTCATGAGATTGATAATATTCATATTTCTCACGATACGGTTTCATAAATTCACAAATTTTCTCTGCTAACATTTCTTTTGCTTCTTTATACGAAAGCCCACCATCTTCATACTTAGCGCGCAGAGCCTCATCTTCTTTTTTGTTTAAAAATAGTTTATGAATTTTATAAATATTGTTTTCATCTGGATTCTTTTTGTCTTCTGGTAATGCAGAATCAGTAACTATTTTCATTACACATTTTTTAATTTCTTCATCTGTTGTAAAAAGCGGAATAACATTTCCTTTACTCTTACTCATTTTTTCTCCATCAGTTCCTGGCACAATAGCAACATCTTTTATAATATAGTCCTTTGGAATAGTAAGTAATTCTCCCCACGTGCGATTAAATTTCTCTGCAATATCTCTCGCATATTCAACATGCTGTTTCTGGTCTGAACCAACTGGCACAATGTCTGCCCCATAAATCAGAATGTCGGAGGCCATCAGTACTGGGTAATCAAACAGTCCAACATTTACTTCTTTGTTTTTTACCTCGTGGTCTTTATATGCATGTGCGCGCATAAGAAATGGCATAGTAACAACATTATTTAGAATCCAACAAAGCTCTGTATGTTCTGGCACATCAGATTGTTTAAAGAGTGTTGCTTTCTTAGGATTAAGACCCAGCGCTAAATATGTACACGCCACATCAAAAGTATTTTTTACTAGCTCATCTTTATTCTTTACAGTAGTAAGAGCGTGATAATCAGCAATAAATACATAACTTTCATGGTCATCACTATTACCAAGTTCAATATTTTGTCTTATTGCTCCAAAATAGTTTCCAATATGTAGTGTTCCTGTTGCTTGCACACCAGAAACTAAGATCTTTTTTGACATTTGACTAGTGTATCATTTTCTCCTCTCTTTTTATAAATCGTCCTAAAATTGTACCCAGCACCATACCAATTGCAGAAGCGACAAATCCCATAAATGTCCCTGGAATATCAGAAGTCACAAAATATTCCCAGTATTGCCAAACACTTATTCCAGCAATAATCGAAACAAGTGCACCAAAAGAATTTGCCTTCTTACTATAAAGCCCGACTGCAAGTGGAATAAAGCCCGCAACTAAAGTAACAGAATAAGCACTTGATACAAGTTCATAAATACGAGCATTATCCTTAAGTGCAAGAATAACACCTCCGAATGCTATAAATATAACCGCAATACGAATAATATGAAGACGGAACCTATCCGAAATATCACTAAAGAACAGCTTGATAACATTTTCTGCAAGAAGTGTTCCTGGTGCCAAAAGCGCACCTGAAGCGGTTGAAATAATTGCTGAAACAAGTGCGCCGAAAAATAGAACCTGAATCAGAAGTGGTGTATGATCTCCAACAAGTGTGAGTATAAGGTTTTGCGGATCGCTTGCGAGAACATTTGGATACAGAATACGAGCAACTCCTGCGATTAGAAGTGGTATAAGTACAATAGAAAAATAAAGTAGTCCCCCAATAACAGATGCCCACACTGAAATAGTTGCAGATTTTGCAGACATGGCACGCTGATATATATCTTGTTGAGGAATCGAACCTAGACCAATTGTCATAAGTGCAGTAACAAATATAATCCATTCAGTAAGTGACTGCTTAGATTCTGGAACCACCCTCCAAAAATCAGGAGGAGTCTGTGCGATAAGTGCATCCATACCCCCTATCTTGGAAAGTGCATACGCGAAAATTGCACCTAGCCCTACAATAATCACAACGGACTGTATCGTGTCAAGAAGTGCCACAGAATACATCCCACCAAAAAATGTGTAGAACGTCACAAGCGCAGCAGCAAAAAGAATCGCCCACTGAAGAGAAAGTGTGGGTATAACTGTAGAGATGACTAACCCTAATGCAAGAAACTGAGCCGCAACCCAACCAAAATAACTGATGATTATTGCAACTGAAAGAAACACTGCAATTATTGTGTTGTATCTGTTCTTGAAATAGTCTCCAATTGTTAGAAAACTTAGATTGTAAAGTTTCCTATTAAAGAAAATCCCGGCAATAATGAGACATAGTGCAGCGCCGAATGGGTCTTCGATAACATTTCCAAAACCTCCTTCGGCAAATTTTGTAGATGCACCTAAAATAGATTCAGATCCAAACCAAGTCGCAAATACAGTTGCAAGAGCCATATAAAATGGAAGAGACCTCCCGGCTAAAACATAATCCTCTGAAGTTTTTACCTTACGGGCAGCATATACACCAATTGCAATCATTACAACCGTATAGGCCAAAATAAAGATTGGAAGAAGCATAGTGAAAATAGCTTATAGCTAATAGCTTATAGTTTATATTAAAAGGTAAAAAAAGAAACCCGCTTACCGCAGTAAAAAATTTTTTGCGATAAACGGATATTTATACAGGAACCGGATGAAGGCCTTCGACGTCCGAAACGTAAACCTTGTGCACGTCGTTGAAATACAGAACGTTTGATCTGAAGCGAACTCGTGGCCCTTTATTTGGGGTTTCCTCGATTTCAAACGGAATGATCAGGTTGGGAAATAATACCAAGATGCACGGCACATTGGAGATAACCTCCCAATCCCCTGGGGGAATCCCATGCTCACCAAGTTTGCGCTTGATCGACCACCTGACTTTGATGACCACAAAATCACTATCGTCTACGGAAAGGCTTTCGATTGGTCCATAGATAGCTTCCTCTAAATTATTGAGCTCGATGTAACCTTTAGGTTTCCTTTCTGCGACCAAATTCCAATCGTGTTCCATTTGTTATTCCCCCTAAAGATCTCCACTTGCTACAGGTGTGAAAAAAACCTGGGTACAAAGTAAACACTACAATATTAAAATATTTGTGTCAAACTAGATTCTTAGTCTATAAACCTTCTTCTTGTAGTCCTGATATAAACTCCATGGCCTTCTTGGAAAGTTTCTTTGGCATATGAATATCTAACTTTACAAGTACATCACCTCTTTTGTGTTTATCATGAATGTGTGGAACACCACGTCCACGCACACGTAGTATTTCACCGGTTGAAGCACCAGTTGGAATATCAATTTCAATTTTTCCATCAAGAGCATCAACTATATGCCTTGCGCCAAGTAAAGCATCAGTTAATTTAATTCCATGAGTAATAGACAAATCATTTCCTTCTCGCTTCCATGTTTTATGTGCATGTACATTTATTTTTACATATAAATCTCCTGATGTTCCACCAGATACAGCCTCACCCATACCAGTCATGCGCATCATTTCTCCATTTGCAATTCCTGCTGGAACTTTTATACTAACTTCTTCACGACTGTTTACTACTCCATTACCTCTACAATCATGACACTTTTCTTCGGGAACCTTTCCTATTCCGCGACATACATCACAAGTTCGAACAGTTTGAAAACTACCCATAAATGTTTTCTTTACATCATGAACTTTTCCTTGACCATTACAAATAGTACAAATCTTTAATTTAGTACCAGCTTTTGCTCCAGTACCAGAACAAGTTTTACAAGTTGAAACTTTTGAAAGTAAAACATTTCTTTCTGTTCCAAAAATACTTTCAGTAAATGGTACATCTATCTCAAGAGAAATATCGCGTCCACGTTTTATGCCTCTACCACCAAATGGAGATGCACCTCCAAATACGTCGCCAAAAATATCTCCTATGTCTCCAAAATCAAATTGCATGTTTGCAAAATCTGATTGATCAAATCCTCCAAAACCACCAAAACCTCCTTGTGGACCTTGACCATTAAATGTTTGACCGTATGTATCATATTCCTTTCGTTTCTTTTCATCAGAAAGGACTTGATAAGCCTCATTTACTTCTTTGAACTTTGATTCATCTCCTCCTTTTTTATCTGGATGATATTTCGACGCAAGATTGTAAAAGGCCTTTTTAATATCCTCCTTTGTGGCACTTTTATCTATACCAAGCATATTATAATAATCTTTTGTTGCCATATATCTTTACATTACCACAATTATAAACAGATGTAAAAATTTCTTTGATTGATTTTCCTTAGTTTGACAAACTTATTTATTAGTGATAGTATTTTTATAAACTAAAAATTTTAGGAGTACAGCATGTCCTTTGAAGAAAAATATGTCTTTGAAATCACAACAGTAGACAAACAGGGCACCTCAACCAGAGAAGACGGTTTTGCATTCGATACGGGCACAAAACGACTGACAATAGCCTCATACATACCTGACCCTTCATTGGTAGAAATAGAGGCTGTCGAACTGGCTATAAAAAATAACTGGGTGATACGACCAAGAGATAAACCATTTTTTAGGAAAATAATTGGTATACCAGATGGATTTTCTTTTGCAATGCCAACAAGATGTATTCTTGCTCATTTTGATTATCCGTACAATAAACCGATTGTAACCGTCGGAAAGGCAGTAATTCTTACGGCATACAGCTTTGAAGAAGCCAAAATTCATGGTCGTTCTGATCTGCGACTTAAGGGATTAGGGCACTTTTTTTCGATTTTACGCTACCCTCAATTATCCCCACACGCTCAAGTGCACGAATTGATGTTATTACTCAATGGGACTTGTGATAAATTTTTAAGAAAATCTGGACTGCCTTTTCTGGGCAAAAATAAGTCCGGCAAAATTGTTGTGAGAGGTGGTCACTCAACAATAAGCCGCCCACTCCGAGATGTAGCATCATTAATAAACTGCTGGCAACTTTCAAACTATTTGGACACACCTGAGAAACGTGCTGTCTGGTTTTCACACCAAGATTTACAGAACTTTCTAAAAAAATGATCGGGCGTCGCGCAAGCGTCGCCTGTTTTTTATTTTCAATACTTTGTTTTATGCACTAGTTTCACCATCTTTCTTTTCTTCTTTAACTTCTTCGGCTTTCGGTGCTTCTTCAGCTTTTGCATTATCAGCAGAAGTCTTCATCGCTTCCCCTATCTTCATCATCTTCGTAGAAAGATTTTCACCTGCTTTCTTTAGAACTTCAATATCAGACCCGTCACGGGCTTTCTTTACTTCATCAATTGCTTCTGTCACTTCTTTCTTTATTTCGGCAAATTTATCTTCAGCGCCTGTCTGCGCAGGCAGGTCTTTAAGAGCTTTTTCTGCTGTATGAACCATCACATCTGACATATTTTTTACTTCAACTAATTCAACTTTCTTTTTATCCTCTTCAGCATGAGTTTCTGCATCTGCCTGCATTCGTTTAATATCTTCGTCTGAAAGACCCGAAGATGCTTCGATTCGAATTGTTTGAACTTTTCCTGAAGTCTTATCTTTTGCAGTTACATTTAACACTCCATTTGCATCTACATCAAACGTAACTTCAACCTGTGGCATACCACGTGGCGCTGGAGGAATGCCATCCAATATAAATCTACCAAGAGATTTATTATCTGTAGCCAGTGGTCTTTCACCTTGAGTAATGTGAATTTCTACAGAGGTTTGATTATCAGAAGCTGTTGAAAATATTTGAGATTTTGCTGTAGGAATAGTTGTATTTTTTTCAACCAACTTTGTAGCGACGCCACCCATAGTTTCAATTCCTAAAGAAAGCGGAATAACATCAAGTAAAAGGAGATCCTTGACGTCCCCTTGTAATACACCAGCCTGCACAGCAGCCCCGAGAGCAACCACTTCATCTGGATTAATGGAACGGTTCGGTTCCTTGCCAAATAAAGCCTTCACAGCCTCTACAATCATCGGCATACGAGTCTGACCCCCTACCATTATAATTTCATGTATCTCTTCTTTTTTAAAAGGCGAACTCTCTAATGCACGTTTTGTAATTTCGATCGATTTATCCACAAATTCTTTTGCAATCTCTTCAAGTTTTGCACGTGATACCTTCATTAACAAATGTTTTGGTCCGTCAGCACCAGAGGTAATAAATGGTATATTAATTTCAGTCTCTATTTGTGTTGATAGTTCATGTTTTGCTTTTTCTGCAGCCTCATCAAGTCTTTGAAGAGCAAGTGCATCTTTTGATACATCTATTCCTTGATCTTTTTTAAATTCAGATGCAATAAACTGTACAAATTTTTGATCAATATCACGTCCCCCCAAATGTGAGTCACCATCTACTGATTTTACCTCAACAACTCCATCACCTACCTCTAGAATCGAAATATCAAATGTACCTCCTCCAAAATCATAAACTGCAATTTTTTCATTCTTTACACTATTAAATCCATAAGCGAGTGCTGCGGCTGTTGGTTCCGGAATAATACGCATGACCTCAAGTCCTGCGATTTTACCCGCGGCAATAGTTGCTTGTCGTTGAGTGTCATTGAAATAAGCCGGCACTGTGATAACGGCTTGTGTAATAGTCTCGCCAAGTTTTGCTTCAACATCTGTTTTTATTTTTTGTAAAATCATTGCAGATATTTCCTCAGGACGAGTGTCTTTGCCTCCTAAAGTAATAAGTACACCATCGTTTTCTCCTTTCTTAATTTTGTAGGAAACACGAGGGATATCATCTTGAACATCTTTATCACTAAATGAGTGTCCCATAAAGCGCTTCACACCGTGAATTGTATTTTCTGGATTCGTCACCGCTTGACGCTTCGCAATTTGCCCAACAGAACGTTCTCCATTTTTATTAACAGAGACAACAGAAGGTGTGGTACGATTACCTTCAAGGTTTTCGATTATTTTTGGTTGTCCTGCTTCTATAATTGCAACAGCTGAATTTGTTGTTCCTAGATCAATGCCGATAATTTTTGCCATAACATTAATAGTTTAAGTTTTTGTTCAATAAAATTTCAAAATCCCAATAATAATTTATTTCAATTCCTCAGAACGAAACAAATTGACCGAGATACGAAGCGCAAAAAGTTTTTGGGAGGAGATGTAGTTAAAGCTACATTGACCGACAAAAATGATGTTGTAACAAAGTAGATTGGTTAAGCTGTTTCGTTATGACCAACGTGCACTCGGGCGGGACGGATAACGGTATCATTCATTCGGTAACCAGACTGTAGCACTTTTACTAGTTTACCATTTTCATCTTCGTTTGTAACGTTTACCATTTCCATACTTTCGTGGAGTGCTGGATTAAATTCGTCTCCAATTTTACCGAACTGCTCTACCCCTTCTTTTTCTAATACAGATCGTAATTGCCCAAATATATATTCTATACCAACACGCCAATTTGAATCAACTTTTTCCCAGGATTCTACATTTCCTTTTGCCATATCATAACCATCAAGTACTGGAAATAATTCTTCAATGAATCGCTTTGTGGCAAACTTTCTATCCATAGCACGATTAGACTCTACTTCTTTTTTAAAATTTGCATAATCTGCGCGCGTGCGTTGACTTAAATCCAAATACTCTTGTTTTTCAGATTCAAGTTTTTTAATCTTCTCACGAAGCTTTTTTATAGTTGTTTTTACATCCACCTCTCCCTCTTCATTTACTTCTTCAAAAGATATGTCTTCATCACTCTTCGCTCCTTGAGAAACATCATCAGAATTTTCCGTTGAAGTCTCATGACTTATCGCTGATATTTCTTCGTTGTTAATTGTTTCAATTTCTTCTTCATTTTTCATATTGTCAGAATATACATTATATCACAAGGTAGTGAAAATTGGCATCGTATTTTTATGTTTTGGCTACAGCCAAAACAATGCCAATTTCTACAAAGAACTAAAGTTATACAGTAACGAAAAAATTATAAAAAGATCATTACACAAAAAAGCTTCCTTAAGATATCAAAATACCCAGAGAGAAATATTACTTTTTTAAGATTCCTTTTTAGTTTACATTGCATTGATACCCATGCACTTTTAGAAAAAGCCTCTCCAAGTAGAAACCTTGGGAGGCTTTTTAGGAAGCAGCAAGCGAGATTTCACATTGGTCATGGAACCCCTCGACGTAGAGATTCCTGTAGCCAAACTGTGTCTTTTGCCCATTCAAGAATTTCGGGAAGTCTTTCATTCACAAGATTTTCATGGTCTCCAAAGACTCCGCGGAGTTGATATTTTTTGTTACATTCCAGAAGATGAGCATCATCTCCCAACAAATTAAAAACGAGGAGCCCGTGTGGATTAAACTCAGATTCATTTGATTTATCTCTCCCGATATTTTCCCAATCAAATGATATATCAGAATTTTCTCCCATCATCCCGCGAGGTCTTTGTATTTTATTGCTAAACAAAAAAACCAATTCCGTTGGTATTCCTCTACTCCCAAGCCTGAAGTAACGGAGAAATTTCGTATTCGGTAAACTGATAATTGGACACATGCGGATAATTAAATCCATGAAGAAACCTCCCAACCAAGAACAGAATTTACTTGCTTAATTGCAAGAATATTTTAAATACTACAGAAAATATATAATAAATCAAATTAACCAAAAAGCTTCCAATTTCTATGATTTCTTGTTAATTATTATATTTTGTAAACATATAATATTGAAATGAATACAAGACGCAAGGAATTTTTACTACCAAGACGTACACATGGTACGTCGCGTTGAGAAAAAATCCTGAGCAACGCAGTAGTCACTCAATATTTTAACGTTTACTCCAAGTAGGTGCTTTGCAGGCTTTTTTGAGACCAAATTTGTTAATAGTATTTTTTACTTTTACCACCCATATCACTCTTAGGAGAAAGGTTTCGTTGAACAGATTAATCAACTACTGAGAAGATATTTACAAAAAAAACTAATTTTAAGTTAGAATAAGGTGTTGCACTTGGCGTTTGAAATTTAATATGTTTCAACATAAAAAAATTATTAATGTTATATTTAAAACATGGAAAAATCTCCACAAAATGAATTTACTCATATAGCTGATCTACTGTCTAAAATAAACACTATTTCTCTCGATGATATAAGACAATTCCAAAATAGTCTTCTACGGCACAATACTAAAATATTTGAAAGACTACCAATGCTCGAACAGAAAATTTTAGTAGCAATAAGTAAATTAACAGAATCACAATTAGAACATATATATTATACAGCAGAAAAGGGAGGTCATATACTAGGACTTCATGATTTAAAAAACCATGTAAATTTCTACAAAGGATTAACTACCAATACTGACCCAAAAATACACTAAATATTTTTAACGACTAAATAGGTTTGTTATCTCTTACTCCAAGTAGGTGCTTTACGAGCTTTCTTTAGTCCAAATTTCTTTCTTTCTACTTGTCTTGAGTCACGTTTCAAAAATCCAAGTTTCTTAAGAGTGTTTTTTACATTTTCATCTCGCATAACTAGAGTACGAGAAAGTCCATGGCGAACAGCTTCAGCTTGAGCATGTATTCCTCCACCTAAAACATGGACTGATACCAAAAACTTTTCTCCAACTTCTCCCTTTGAAATAGCCTCCTGAGCAATCATTTGAAGCTCACCAGTCGCAAAATAATCCTTCACATCCTTTTCATTTACAACAAAAGACCCCTTTGTTGCTGGAGTAATGCGAACACGAGCAATAGCAGTCTTTCGACGACCTACAGCTTCTATATAACGATTTTTTGTTTCTGTTGACATATAATTTAATAGTTTTTAGTTTACAGTTATCAGTTTTTAGTTATTCTTCAATGACTAAATTCTTCATACGAATATCTTGTAATTTATTTTTTGGAAGCATTCCATAAACGGCATGCTTTATAAGTTCAGAATATCCTTTCTTTTCTACTACATACTTAAGTGGCATTTCTTTTAAACCCCCAGGAAATCCTGAGTACGATTTATGAACGCTTACATTCATTTTATTACCAGAAACTTTTATCTTGCTAGCATTTATAACTTTTACAGATACATCCGCTACGCGATGTTTTACGAAATCTACACTATCTTTTGCATTAAGAAGAGCCGCGACCTGCGAAGCAAGACGTCCTAATACTTTATCTGTAGCATCAATTGTGTGTGTCATAAAAATGATTAAATAAATTCTATTACGGCGCGTTGCGCTCCATCTGAAATACGTGTAGGTAATTTTAATATTCTTGTATAACCTCCAGTAACATCTTTATACTTTACAGCATATTCCTTAAATAATTTAGATGTTTCTACATCTTGATTCATTATGCGAGATGCAACTAATCTACGTCTCGATACAGCGTCTGTCTTTGCAAGAGTAACAAGCTTCTCAACATGAGGACGAATTTCTTTTGCACGAGCAAGAGTAGTCTCAATCTTTCCATGCCGTATTAGATTCACCAAAAGACCTTTTACAAAGGCTTTGCGTTCATTCTTCTCTCTTCCGAATTTTCTGATTGCTTTATGGTGTTTCATATCTCGCTTTTATATCTTTGGATCTCTAACTATATCACGCTCTTTTACGCCTTCAAAGTAAGACCCAGGTCAGAAAGTGCCTTTTTTATTTCATTTATTCCTTTCTCCCCAAGACCGTCTGTTGCGAGTAAGTCTTCCTCTGATTTACGAGCAAGACCTCCTGCTGTACGGATAGAAGCAGAAACTAGGACATTTTCAGTGCGTGTTGAAAGACCTAAGTCTTCGATCTTTACTTTACTTGCATCAGTTAGATCAAGAGAGTCAGATGAGTCAACTATCGGAGCTACGGGTTCCTTTGGCATATCAATAATTGGTTCACGGAATCCGACAACTGCCTGAAGTTGTGTGATCATCGTATGAATCGCATCTTCAAGTGCTTGATGTGGGGTAATAGTTCCGTCTGTTTCAATAGAAATACGAAGACGGTTGTGGTCTGTACGATCACCAACACGCATGTTCTCTACTTCATAACTAGCACGACGAATCGGGGTAAATGACGCATCAAGTACAATAGTACCAATGTCTGCCTTTTCTTTTTGTAAAATTTCTCGTGGAACATATCCAAGACCTTTTTCAACTGTAATTTCAATTGCAATATCGACATCCTTTGCAGTAGATTCACAGATGTACTGATCCTTGTTCATTATTTCTAATTGAGTAGGTAAAGTTATATCCTTTGCGGTAATGGTCTTTGTTCCTTTTATATGAAGTGTGCCCTTTTGCGCATCATCACCGTGTAGCTTAAAACGAGTCTTCTTAAGATTAAGAATAATTGCAATAACATCTTCTTTGATACCATCAATTGCGGAGAATTCATGCTTAACGCCATCAATTGATAATGATGTGATGGCAGCTCCTGGTATTGATGAAAGGATAATACGTCGAAGTGAATTTCCTAGTGTGTGTCCATAACCAGGAAAAAGTCCATCTATTTCATACACACCAGAGACAGCATTTTCCTTAACAATTTTTGGCTTTGAAGGCAATATAATAGAATGTGAAGACATATAGAATTAAAATGATTATTTCCGCAAACGGGCATAAGTGCCACTGCGGAAGCTGTTAGTTAATTACGCAAAACAGAAACACCCAGAAACACGATCGCCCTTATTAAATAAAGTTCCCCAATTCTACCAGGGAATTGCAAAATATGCAAGGCTTTACCTGTGAACAGGCAAAGCAAGTCAAAAGTCTGTAAAATCCTTAAAATCGAAGGCGGGCGCATTTACTTTATAGACTTTACGAACTTTAGACTTTACAGACTTATTACCTAGAGTAGTATTCCAACACCTTTTGTGTGTCGAACATACCCTCGACTTCTCTGATTGTCCCCTTTACTTCAGCTGAAAGTGTGTTTGGATTAACGGTCACCACATGACTTGGTGATAAAGCCGTTAATCTCTCAGCAAGTCCTTCGAAAACTTTTGCGCCCTTACTACCCTCACGGATAGAAATAACATCTCCTAATTTGACTTGGTAAGAAGCGATACTCGCGCGTCGTCCATTTACCAAAATATGACCATGGGACACTAGCTGACGAGCAAGAGCGCGAGTATTAGCAAAACCCGCTCGGAACACAATGTTATCCAATCTCGCCTCAAGTAAACGGGCAAGCTTTAGTGCTGGAGTAACAGACCCACTACCTGTTTCATGGGTAGCAGTTGCAGTTTTCACATAATTTGAAAATTGCTTTTCCATAAGACCATAAGTAATGCGCATCTTTTGTTTTGCACGAAGCTGTTCACCATATTCAGAGACACTCGATCGATGCTTTCTTTCGCTGTCTAGTTTTCCTGGAGCATACGGGCGCTTCTTAAAAGCGCACTTTTCACGTCCACAAAGTGATTCTCCAAGTCTACGGCAAGTTTTACATGTTATTCTACTCATAAATATTATATGTGACGAGGCTTACGAGGCTTTGGTCCATTGTGTGGAACCGGTGTCTTATCAATAATTGAAACAATATCTACACCGAATGTAGAAAATCCTCTGATGGCTGACTCACGTCCAGATCCCACTCCCTTTACGATAACAGCTACTTCCTTAAGTCCAGCTTGCTGTGCTTTTTCACCAATCAATTCTCCAATTTTAGACGCTGCAAATGGTGTTCCTTTCTTTGCCCCCTTAAATCCTAGTGCACCAGAAGATGACCACGCAATAATATTACCTTCTTTATCAGAAAGTGAAAGTCTTGTGTTGTTGTAAGTAGACTCAACAAAAAGAATTCCTTCTACGATTTTCTTTTTCATTGTCTTGGCTAAAGAGCGTGCTTTTAGAGCACTATCAACACCTGAACTATTCTTTTTTACTATACGTTTCTTTCCCATGTTTTTATATTATTTTATTGGTCTACTTTTATGTTTTCTCTGTCTTTCGGCGTCCACTACCCATAGTACGACGTACGTTACCTCTCACTGTACGACTATTTGTTTTTGTACGTTGTCCACGAACAGGAAGATGCCTAATGTGACGGATACCTCGGTATGCCTTAATATCTTTTAGACGCTTTATGTTTTGCTGAGTCTCTCTCTTAAGATCTCCTTCTGTTTTAAAAATTTCAATCTCACGACGAATCAGATTTTCCTGTTCTGCGGTTAACTTTGTAGTCTTCATCCCCTCATCAAGAGCAAGCTTCTTAATAATCATCTTTGCGCGTGAACGTCCAACACCATAGACAGCAGTTAGTGCAATTTCTAGTCGTTTATTTTCTGGGAGGGTAATACCTGAGATACGCATGATAGATAGTTTTTTAGTTTACTGTTGTCAGTTTTCAGTTAAATTCTGATACTTAGCCTTGAGCTTGTTTATGTTTAGGATTTTCGCAAATAACACGAAGTACACCACCACGTTTTATCATCTGGCATTTTGAACAAATTTTTTTTACTGATGATCGTACTTTCATGAGAAAATATGGGACGTATTCTACTATAACTTGATAAATAATGCAAATTAAAGGCTTTTATAGTCTCTTGATAATTCTACCTCGACCTGAATATGGGTCAATTTGCATGCTTACTTTGTCTCCAACGAGAACTTTTATCTTGTGAACTCGCATTCTACCAGCAAGGTTTGAGAGTATTTGTTTTCCACCACTAACTTCTACTCTAAAGAGAGTACTCGGTAGTGCTTCTACAACACGCCCTTCAACAATGTCCATTTCGTTTTCATCCATAGTTAAGACATCAATTATACCAGAATTTTACTCATTTATCAACGCTTAGGTAGAGACTCCACCACTTTAATTTTTGATACGTTATCTGGGAATGTCATAAGCCATAGAGGTGAGAAGCCTATTTCTGCTCCCTTTATAGAACTAATACCTCCCATTAAGGATTCAAACTCGGCACGTTTCTTTCCAGCAACTAACTTTTTCAAAATACTTTCATCTGTGATCCAAACAAGTCGTGAGTTACCCCCCACTAATACGTCTAGCTTGCTAAGGGCACTAATTTTATCAGTATCTTTTCTGGTGTAGTTAAGCATCTCCGTATAGTCTAATCTAACTGGGTCACCCTTCTTATAATCACGAGCAGAGAACGCGACTTTGTTTGCGAGTTCTGCTGCAGAAGCAAATATCAAGTAACCTGTCGCAGTAACTTCATACGTAGAAGTTTTACCCTGAAGAACTTCTACTTCGTTATCCTTGTAAGTAACTTCGACTGCACTGTACAAACCTATATATCCATCTTTTTTCATTATTGAAAAAGTAGATTTTATTTTCTGCGCAGTTTCAAGTGCTAGCTCATCTTTTGCAGCATTAACATCTGACTGTGAGGCAAGTGACATGTTTCCAGAAGAACCACCAGTTATAGGGCCATCAGATCTAGCAAAGAATGCTGTGAATCTCGGAGTACCTTTGAATCCTGGGATAGTGAAGTCTGCTGGCGCACTATTATAGTCAGCCCCATAACTATCTGCATAAACAGTGACTTCTACGCTACCTGGTGTAGTACCAGACTTACCTGGAATAGTTACTGACTGATTGATACGATAAATTTTCCCGCCAGGAGTTTCAAAACGAGTATTCTTTATAAGTTTTTGTTCAGATGAATCGTAGTTGTTATAAATAATTATTTTTCCAGATGCTTTTGCTTCTACTTTTTTAGTTTCTGAAAGTGTGAGTACTTTTGAACTTGTGAGTGATGTCGTGGCCACTATAAAAGGAATACTGTTTGTATCTGCAGAATTTTGGCTAAAGTTAAATGTCTTTCGGAAATTATCCATATCCTGATATTTCGGAGTTATAGTTACTGTTGCACTATTAAATACATACGTGAGTAACCCCGTACCGACTGCTAGTACTAAAACTGTAATGATAAAAGCCCAAGTGCCAAATGACTTGTTGGACTTCATATAACGAGTACGTGGGTCTCTGTACACTATGTCTCCACGACCTCCCTTTTCTTCACCGACACCTTCACGTCTCCTTTTAGGAAACATCTCCATGTGGTCTAGATTTCGACGATTACGAAATGATCTGTTTGGAATTCGTACTGACTCTTCGTCATCTAATTCATCATCTGAATAATCATTAGTTTCAAATTCTTCTACGCGATGTGAAATATCACGGCTAGATTTTGAACGAGTGTATGGTTTGCGAATGTCTTGCATAAGAAATAGCAGCGCCTTCTATACCTTCTATTGTAACACTTATAGGCGCGCCGTCAGTATAGAACTGTGTATAAGAACCATTCTCAATAACTTCTCCAATCCAAGTAGCATAGCGTGTAGTAACTAATCTGAAGTCTGTCGGTATTCTATCGTGAAGAGAAATGAATTCTAACGCGTATAAAACTCCATCTAATAATTTCGAACCTGCGATATGATTCATACCATCTGCTTCAATATGTTTGAAACCAATTGGGTGGCTGTGTGACACAACAACTTCACCATCAACTACATAATTTATAAGTGTAGTTGAGTCTCCAACAGAAATACGAAGGTGGGGATTCATATAGATAGTATACAGGTGAGAGGTGAGAGGTGGTAGTGGAAACAAAAAGCGGTATTGATAATGAAATTACCATTTCATTATCAATACCGCTCGACCCGATTTACTTCCCAAATTTGAACACGGCAATTCGTGTTGTTGGAAAAATGATAACCCCTGGCAAGGAGGGTTTTCCGTTTGCCTCAGCAGGAAACAAAATACTTCCGCGAGGCAATCTGGCGTGCATGAAGACCCGACTACCGTTTCCTTGTACTAAACAAGGCCCATCTTTTGATTCGTCTGCTCTGTGCCATTCGCATGTACGTTCTGGTGAATTCGGTAGAGTTAACTGATTGGCAATAGTCCTTATCCAATTTATTCCTAGCATATTCATGTGCAAATCCTCCAAATAAGGTATCTGCATAATCTATCTTAAAAGAAACTTACAGTCAATTATTCAAGTACTGCTTTTATTCTACGAACACCCGCAGATACAGCCTCTTCTTTTATGATTTTAAATTTCACTTTCCTTTTATCCATTTGATTGTTATCATCTGGATGATTATCCATCTGACTGCTGTCATCTGGATGATTTCCACCGACGGCGAGTACGCCTGTGGAAATCACATGCGGACCGCCACAGAATTCCATAGAAAACATTTTCTCTTTTCCTCTTGTCCCTGTTTCCCCTACTGTATAAATGCTAACTGTATCTCCGTACTTTGTATCAAATACGCCAATTGCACCACGAGCACGTGCTTCAGCATGGCTAACTTCTTCCCTAGTTACTGGTAAATTTTGTGCTATAACATCATTTACTATTTTTTCTACTCTCGCTTTTTGTTCATCTGTCATTTTTTCACCATGTGAGAAATCAAAACGCAGTCTCTCCGGTGTAATGTTACTTCCTTTCTGAAGTACATGATCACCTAAAACTTGTCGTAGTGCTTCGTGTAATAAATGTGTTGCTGTATGATACTTCACCTCCATTTCTCCATCCCCTCCAAGACCACCCTTGAACTTACCAGCGGAAGCAGTGCGAGATTCTTCGGAATGCTTTTTCTTTTCTTCATCAAATGATGACCTATCTATTTCTATATTTCTTTCCTTGGCAAGTTCTTCTGTAAGTTCAATTGGAAACCCATATGACTGAAGAAGATCAAAGGCATCAATACCAGAAATATTTCCATGGGATAGTTTTTCAAATTGCCTTATACCATTTTCAAGTGTCTTTCTAAATTTACTTTCCTCTCTATCAATTTCAATAAGAATATTATCTTTCTTTTCTTCAAGATTGTTGTATTCCTGTCTATATGTTTCAATAAATGAAACTGCGACTTCTTTTGTAAAATTCTCTTTTACTCCTAGATTACGTGCAAATCTCACTGCGCGACGAATAAGACGGCGCACGAAATACATCTGATCTTTGTTTCCTGGCATCACACCATCCCCTATTAAAAATGTCGCTGCACGAAGATGGTCCAAACTAACTCGGTATGCATACGTTACCGACTCAGACTCTCCATATTTCTTTCCTGAAAGTCTTTCAATTGTCTTCTTCGGTTCATCAAAAACGTCAATATTAAACATATCTGAATCATTATTGACTGCGGCTGCTATACGTTCAACTCCACCTCCAAAATCAACATTCATTTGTGGAAGTTCCTCAAAACCATTTGCAGTCTTCTTGTACTGCATGAATACATTGTTTCCAATTTCCATAAATCTCCCACAATCACAATTCACATGACATGGAACATTTGTATACTTAGAAATTGAGTGCATCTTTTTCTCCATCATTGGATCAAAATCATAGAACATTTCAGAATCAGGCCCCCCAGGTTCTCCTGCTGGCATATTCGCTGGTACACCTGAACGTGACCACCAATTTTTTTTCTCTTCAAAATAAAAAATTTTCTCTCCATCATTCATTCCACTTTCTGGGTTTTCACTTATTTTTGCAACGATTCCTTTTGAGGAAAAAAGTTTTTGCCAAAGCTCAGCAGAAAAAGTATCTCGAGGAACACCCAAATTTTCTTTACCAATAAAACAAGAAACATAAAAATGTTGTGGGTCAAGCTTAAGTTCATCAATAAGAAATTCCCACATCCACGTAATCTGCTCCTCCTTAAAATAATCTCCAAAAGACCAATTTCCAAGCATTTCAAAAAATGTTGTATGCCTATTATCCCCTACTTCCTCTATATCTTTAGAACGAAATGATTTTTGAGAATCAGCAATACGAGTTCCTAGTGGATGTGGCTGTCCGAGAAGGTACTGCAACATTGGTTGCATACCACTCCCAGTAAAAAGTGTTGTTGGGTCATTTTCTGGGACCAACGATGCAGACGGTACAATAACATGCCCCTTTTCCTTCATAAAATTTAAAAACTTGCTTCTTATTTCGTTTACGGTTAAAGACATTACCTGATTATAGCTTAGAAATTTATAAAAATGAATACTCACATAAATAACTAATAATACAGTGTAGTACAACAATATTTAATTAAAAATAAAGACCCGCTTAGCGAGCCTTCTTTTAACATATTTTTTGCTAAGGCAGCTTGGCCAAAGCGTTATCGATTTTAGTCAAGCCATATTGCTCCCAAATAAGTTCATTTTTTTTGTGGAGGTATACCGTATAGTATAATTCTGAATCGAATTTATACTTTTCGCTAAAAAGCTTTCTGAGGATTACATCAAGTTCAACTCCAGTAAATTTAGCTATTTTTTCCAGAACAACGGGTTTTGGGTCGCTGCAAGTCCCAAATTCATACTCGCCTAGGAGTCCAGTACTCACACCAATCTTCTTCGCAAAAAAATCACGTGAGTATGGTTTTTTCATATTTGAGGATTTAGCCCTCTCTCGAAGAGACCTTAAGTATGCTCCAAATTTTGGTAGTATTTTTCTTTCGCTCCTGGGAACACTTCTCGAACCTTTAGCTTTCATGATTTTCTCCAATTGAACAATTACTTTAAAACTACAATAGATTATGTAGCTAGTCAACTAGATTTCAATCATCTGTTCGGTTCGTAAAGGAAATCTTCGGCATTCAATTTATCCGACTCGTCGCTCTGGGGCTCAAGCGACTTCGCTGGATGATTGAATTTAAGATTTAAAAATGACCTTTCGGCCATTTTTAAATCTTAAATTCAATCACATCCCCATCCTTCACAATGTATTCCTTTCCTTCCGTACGTAATACCCCTTTTGATTTTGCTTCTGCAAAACTACCTAAATCTATTAAATCTTCGTATGATACAACTTCTGCACGAATAAATTTATCTTTGAAATCTGTGTGAATAGCTTGTCCTGCTACTGGTGCTGTACTTCCCTTCTTGATTGTCCATGCTCGTGTTTCCATTTCTCCGGTTGTGAGATACGTTTCTAAACCAAGCAAATTGTATCCAGCATTAATGAGGTTGTTGATTCCGTCATCACTCTCATTTGCCCCACCTCGCTCATGCTCCAAATTTGGCGCATGAGCTTCGCGGGACGAATTACCAGTGAGGGCAATTCGCATCTCTTCTTTCTCAATACCTTCAAAATCTTTTAATTCGTCTTCTATCTTTGCATCCACAACAACATAATGAAACTTATTTTCCTTAAAATATGCAATCAACTTCTCAAATCTACCATCCTTCATTTCATCTAAATTCTTCCCACCAGATTGCTTATTTAATACATAAAGTATTGGCTTCATTGTTATTAAATGTAAGTCTCTGATTAACTTCATTTCATCTTCAGTAAATGATAAAAGATTTGCAAGTTTTCCTTCATCAAATGCCTTTTTGAAAACATCCAATAATTCTTGAAGTTTTATAGCGTCCTTGTCTCCGCGCCTTACATCACGACCTATTGTCTGACTTCTCTTTTCTACTGTCTGCATATCTGCCAAAATTAGTTCCATATTTATGATTTCAATATCACGAAGTGGATCCACTGTCCCCTCTACGTGTATCAAATCACTATTTTCATAAATACGTACTACTTCAGCAATAGCATCTGTCTCGCGGATATGTGAAAGAAAAGCATTTCCTAGACCCTCACCAGACGACGCCCCTTTTACCAGGCCTGCAATGTCGACAAATGAAACAATTGCTGGAATTATTTTTTTAGAATTACTAATTTTTGAAAGTTTTTCAAGTCGCTCATCAGGCACAGGAACTACCCCAACTGACGGATCAATCGTACAGAAAGGATAATTTTCTGCTGGGACAGACTTCTTAGTGAGCGCATTAAATAACGTGGACTTCCCAACATTTGGCAACCCTACAATTCCAATAGACAAAGACATAGTTGTGCTATTCTAACACATTATTTTAAATCAAATTTCAAGCTTGCCAATCTATCAAATGTCGCATCTTGTTGCGCTTTAGCTTTTGCATAAAGCGGAACAAGTGTCCCTAATAATTCTTCTACAAAAATTGGCTTATCTGGATTATCTTTAATACTTCTTAAAGCTTTTTCAAAGAAAGCCCGTGTGATAGATACCGTTTCTTTGTATTTATCATCTTTGTCATCTAAAACAACCCCAGTAATAATAGCGTCTATATTTTCTTGCGCTATCTTAATTTGCTCTTTAATAAAAACAAGTCTATCTTCTTGGGACATCGCATCTTCATCAGAAAGACTATTGAAGTTTTCACTAAGAGATGCGCCTTGAGAAAATAAAGCTAAGCTAGTTAGCTGATCCAACTTTTCCAAATTGCCTTGATTGTTCTCTAAAAAAGATCTTATGGCCACGTGTGCTTCATCTCCTATAACTATATCAGTAAAGATTGGTGAATCCCCAAAAAAAAGACCCCGGTACAGCGTAGATTTATTTTTATGAAATATTATTTTTGCCATCTCGTGAAAATGAAATGGCATTTTTATTAATAAATCATAGCTTATTTCTTTTTTTATAATATCCTCAGAAGCACTAAACATTGAAGCAAAAGCCTCTTCGAGCATAGCCTGCTGGCCAGAATTAAAACCACGATCAATTCTCATAAATGAGGGAATTGCTGAATTATCATTTAATAATCCTTGCTTAATAGCCAAAACCACATGAACTAAATCATGCGAAGAAGTGATATTTCTATCTCCTGGCAAAACAACACTTACCCCTAAACGTACTAAATTAAAATAATCTTTTTTAGAATAATTTGATCTGGGTGTATCTTTTTTTATTTGAAAGTTTATAACTCTTTTAAAAACATAGTCTAGGGTCACGAGCAACTTCTCTTCCTCTTCTTCTGTAAGTTTCCGGCCTAAAGCATTTCTGGTATTTTCATAAATTTCATTTACTTCCACCATTGTCCTATATTGAATTATTGGATTAATCAAAGGATCATGAATCAAATTATTTGGAATAGACTCTGATACGCCGGCAGTTTTATCAAGTTCACGCTGTTTGCTTTCTAGTTTTTCAGCTATATCACTTAAATCAGCCATTCTTTTTTCTCTAGCTAAAATATAACTACTTTTAACAGGCCCTACCTCTGTTTCATTTGAAGCTAAACCTGGTATTTTACTGTCCATATAATTATTATTTGAACAATTCCTGCAACTCCTTTTGATACTTTTTCCCCACTATGTGAATACACTTCGCGGGGCGAGACTGAATTATAAAAGTTGTCATGTTAATTTTATTCATTTCTTAAATAGCTCTTGGAGCTCCTTTTGATACTTCTTCATCACATCTAAGCTGGCGTACATTTCTGGTTTTCCTTGCTTCTTCAATACTTCAATTTCTTTTGCTATCTTACTAAATAACGCGGGATTTTTATCCACGGCCACTTTCAACATTTCCTGTTGTTCTTTTGGCAAATTCTTTGCCCCATATTTTACTGCCTGTTTTACAAAAAAATCTCTAATTCCCATATTTATTACTTAGATGCTTCCTGAATAACTTTATCAAAATCTTCAATTGATTTTGGGTTTTGTATCTTTTTACCATTTACAAAAAACGTTGGAGTACTATTAACACCTAAGTTCACCCCTTCTTTATATTCGGCTAAAATCTTTTCTTCAACTTCTTTGCTATTCAAATCTGATGTAAACTTCGCCACATTAAGACCAAGAGCTGAAGCATACCCAACAAAAGTATCTCGTGCATTTAGTGATCCACTCCAATCAGTCTGTTTATCATAGAGCATGTCATGCATTTCCCAGAACTTTCCTTGTAATCCTGCAGCCTCCGAAGAACGTGCCGCGAGAAGCGCGTTCTGATGCATTTGTGTTAATGGAAAATGTCTGAATACTACTTTTAATATTTGTGGGTTATGTGCAGTAACTTGGCGAACTATAGGTTCATACGCTCCACAGGCAGGACACTGAAAATCTCCGAACTCAACTAAAGTAACTACACCATTTGGTGCGCCACGTACATGATCCGTTTCTGTGATGACTACTTCTTGAGTAGTTGAAACGCCAGACTTACTTACGGCGTAAAAATAATAAGCAAATATAAGAACAATAACCAGAACTAATCCTCCAATAAATTTACCCTCTGTTGTTTCCAAATATTTGGTCAATTTTTTCATATTCTTCCAAGTATAACATGGGTAGTTTTCAATTTACAGTTTAGAGTTTTCTGCAAATACAGACTCAAATTTACACTACCTGTAAAAGGTGTTATAAAGAACAGGAACTTATGATGACCACATTTCTGCGTGGAGAGTCCAAAGAAGAAAGAATAGCCCGGGAGAAACTCGAATCATCGAGATGGTATAGTTTTTGTTTTCTAGCGGTCGGGTGGAACTTCGTAGTAAGAGATGAGGAACTTAACCAACTTAAAAAATGGATCAGTCAGTGTGGCGGATGCATACTCTGCTCCCTTTGGATAAGTTTGAAAAAGAAAAATAATATATTTTGGTTCATATGCTGGGAAATATCCAAAAAAAGAATGTAGATACCTATCTTCATAATATCCACCCCCTGGTTTTACCATTTGGGCTGTTCCAGTTTTTGCAGCAATACTATAGTGATCCATCTTTCGTGTCCCGTGAGTCAGAGCATTATCTACAACATGAACAAGCATGCGAGAAATACGCTCACTTGAATCTTTGGTTATAACTTGCTCACCTTCATCTTGAATAATCTTTTTTACATTACCATTTTGATAAATAATACTGTCTACAACATGTGGGGTTACTAATTTCCCACCATTGCCCAAAACAGAAAGTGCTCGTATTGTTTGAATCGGAGTAATGGCAATGCCTTGTCCGAAACCAGCGGTTGCCGAATCAACAAAAACAGAGCTATCCAAGTTTTTAGTAAGTCCGCTGGCTTCCCCTGGTAAATCAATACCTGATTCACTGCCTAGCCCGAACTTTTTAAAATAATCTTGGAATCTTTTTGCTCCTAATTGTTCAACTAGAAATACTGTTCCTACGTTTAGAGACTCATTTAATATCTTTTGCATAGAAGTATTCTTTCCACGAGGTTTCCCATCAAAATTGTGAACCGTGTAACCATTCAAATCTCTAAATCCAGTGTCGTTATACGTGGTGGATGCTTCATTTATCGCACCAGAATCTATTGCAGAAGCCATAGTTATTGGCTTCATAATACTTCCCATTTCGTATACACCTGAAACATTTTGATTTAAAAATAAACTTGGATCTTTTACTTCTCCGTACATATTTGGATCAAATGAAGGTAACCCATCCATAGCAATAATAGCTCCCGTTTGTGGATCCATGATGATACCTCCTACTTGTTCTGAATTCCATGTGGCGCGAGTCTCGGCTAGCGCACTGTGTAATGCCCGCCCTGCTTCAGCGTCTATCGTAAGAACGATGTCCCCCTCTTGTTTATCAGAATTTGAAACAATCGTTTTCTCTATATCCGTAAAAAGTTCTGCAAAAAAGTTTACTGTCTGATCAGCGCTAGTACGTGATAGAACATCGTCATAATATCTCTCTATTCCATACTGACCTTTTACCCTAGCTCCATCATTTCCCACAAAGCCGATGACTTTCGATCCAACTGTCTCTTGGGGATACGCCCGTATGTTATCTTTTACAAAGATAGTTCCTTTCAATTTTTGCTTTTTAAGATTCGCGATTATTTCACTTGGAATATTTTTTGTAATCTCTTCATATGGATCATTTTTCTTTCCAGCTTTTTCCAAAAACATCACCTTGTCTACCATGACACTGAGAGACAGTTTTTCATACAAATCTTCTGCATTTACTATTTGAGTCGGATCAATAGCAATGCGATAGGTAGTGCTTAATTGGGCAATAGGAACTGGAGTACTTCGATAATGAGAAAGGAATACGGTTCCGCGGTCAAAATTTATTGGAGTAGTAGAGACGTATTGTTTATCTGCTAGTCCCACATAATATGAATGCTTTACAATTTGTACATAAAAAGCCCTGCACACCACGATAGCAATTAGTACAAACCACACCAGTAGCACAAGATGCGCCCTATCTTTTGAGCGCATCTCCTGATCTTCACTTATTCCCCAAACCTCTTTATCGTGCATACAGCACAGTATAACTTGCTATAGGGTCCTTACGCACAGCAAAAGTCGTACCATCTACTCGAGTAAAATTGTGAGCAAATAATGTCGAATCGTTTATAGAAGAAACCTTATTAGCATAACCAACCTCTAATGAACTAAGCTGTGAGGTTAAATCTCTACTCGCTAGATTATTTTGTTTTCGTTCGATGACTGAAAAAACTAGAGAAAGAAGTACTACGCAATATATCAGGGCTAGTACACAAAAAGTACCAAATAGTGTATGTACTGTTCTTTCGTATATTGTTATTGATTGGTATCTTGGTGACATATTTATTTAAATTCTTTCTACTATTCTTAGTTGTGCACTACGAGCACGAGGATTCAGATTTATCTCATCATCTGTCGGAATGATCGCTTTCTTTGTTATTGGAGTTAAAACATCTAACTTAGCTCGTAATCCCTGTTTTACAGTTCTGTCTTCTGTGCTGTGAAAAGTTATAAAGCAAGCCCTACCTTCAGTCTTTAGAATCTCGGGAAGTGCTTCGATTAAATCGTTTATGCTTCCGAGCTCGTCATTTACTGCCATACGCAGCGCCTGAAAAGTTTTTGTAGCAAAGTGAGTTCTTCTGTGACGATAAATAGCAGGAACTGCACCGGCTATTATATCTACTAACTCCTTAGTAGTCTTTATAGTTTTATTTTCTCTGTGACTTACAATTGCTCTGGCAATTCGACGAGAATATGTCTCGTCTGCAAATCCGTAGAGAATATCAGCTATAGTGGACTCGCTCCAGAAGTTCACGATGTCATAAGCAGTTGTCGTATCTTCATCAGGATGAGCGTCGAATGTCATCTGTAGAGGTTCGTCTTTTTGAAAAGAGAATCCTCTCCCAGAATCATCTAGTTCCTGTGAAGAAAGTCCTAGGTCTGCGAGTATTCCATCTATTTGATTTATCTCGAATTTTCTTAGAATCTCTTTTATATGTCTGAAGTTCGAATGCACAAAATGTATCTCAGGTGCATTCTTTATATCCTTTAGCTTTCTTTTTGCAGAAGCTAAGGCTGTTTGATCTAAATCAATACATATAAGAGTTCCTTTCTTTCCGAGTAATTTAGCAATCTCTACAGAGTGTCCTGCACGGTTAGTCGTAGCGTCCACATAGGTACCCCCTTTTTTAATTACTAAACCATCTATTGATTCTTTTAAAAGTACAGGTATGTGTGACATGGCACTTACAAATGTTCACACTAAATGATTCCCAGTTCACTCAATTTGGAAGCCAGTGCATCTGCTTCACCATTTACTTTTGTAGTAATATTTTTCCAAGCATCTTCATCCCAAATTTCTACACGTGAGTGCATACCAGCTAAAACAACTTTATTAGAAAGTTTTGCAAAAGCTTTTAAGGTCTCTGGAATAACGATACGGCCCGCTGCATCGACGTCTGTTTCAAATGCATTTCCTAAAATAAATCGGTTAAAGTCTCTGGTGTCCTTGTTACCGAAACCACTTTGGGATAGACGCTGTGCAACAATTTGCCATTCTTTGATTGGAAAAATAAAGAGCGATGTATCTAAGCCATTGGTTACTACAACTTTCTTACCTAAATCTGATCGCCATTTTGAAGGTAGCGTTAATCGTTTTTTAGGGTCGAGGTCGTGTGTGTATTGGCCAATTAGCATAATAATTAAGTAGGTAGTAAGCAATGTTTAGCGAGTCGTTTGATTAAACGCTAAACACAACGCTTTTTGAAAGCTCCCACTTCCCCCCACCAAGACCCATTATACTCCACTATCTTTCTATTGTCCTAGAAAAAGCCTGTGGATAAGATAAATAAATTACATTGTTTGAATATAGAGTTTTGTTTTGACATAAAATAAATTTATGCTACAATATAATAAATAACCCCGAGGAGCTCTTTTAAGACCATGAGCAAAAAATTAATTTACAATAAAGCTCTAGCAATTCCCATAGACCGCGTAGCAGCACGGGTGCTAAAAGAAGGAGAGCACTACGAGCCGCGAAGAATACCCAACAAGTTCTCACTTTTATACCACTCAGAAACACCACTGCCGATTCGACCCACACCAGTAGATGCGCCAAAACTAGTGGGTATTACATTCGGAAGGCTTTCTGTAATTGGTCTACATGCAACAGTTAATGGTTTGTGGGTGGTCCGTTGCACCTGTGGCAATTATGAAGGTCGCAGGACAAAAGCAATACTAAACCCCAAGAACAAATATGATCGTTGTGCAAAATGCGAACATTTAAGACATATAAAGAGCAATTACCATTTTCTTAAAACAGGAAAAAATTGCGACAGCAATGATTAACAATTTGTTTCTAACACCACCTCACGACCCTTAGATTGGGGTCATTTTTATTTTCAAACAAAAAGCAAAACTTGGATTTATAAAGCAGAAAAATTGGTTTAGATACGCGGCGTGAGCGATTTTTATGAGGAGACGTAGATAGAACTACGTTGACGATTAAAAATCGTGAGCAACAAAGTAGATGAACTAATTTTTCGGTTTTATTAGAGGGAACATGTGGACCTCGCGAATAGGCTTATCTGCCAAAAATGCAAACAACCTCTCTCCAAATCCAAATCCACAAGTCGGTGGCATGCCGTGTTCAAGCATTTCTACAAAATCATGGTCTGCCATCATGGCTTCTTCATCCCCTCCTGCAAGAAGCACCTGTTGAGTATCAAATCGTGCACGCTGATCAATTGGATCATTTAATTCACTGTAACCTTTTCCGATTTCACTGCCAGCTAAGATTGGTTGGAATAATTGCGCGGTCTCTTTGTCAGGATTGGCCTTTGCAAGTGGTGCCACAAGTAATGGATGATTAATTAAAAATGCTGGGCCAGAAATATTCTTGCGACAATATTTCCAAAGTGTATCAATCAGTCTTTCGCGATTCGTACCATCATACTTAACTTTTAGCTCATGAAGCTTATCTTTGATCTCTTGGTCAGTGGATTCTTTTATATTTATATGCGTTTGACGGAATATTTCATCTGTATAATCAAGTCGCTTCCATTCCTCACTTAAATCAAAAGCATGTCCACGTGTAGTGAACTTTGTAGTTCCAAATACTTCTGTGGCAATTTTTCTGTACAACTCCTGTACTAGATTCATGCCGTCTTCATAATCCGCATATGCCATGTAAAATTCACAATTAGTAAACTCTTGCACATGTTCCGGAGAAGATCCTTCATTTCTATATACTCGTCCGATTTCAAATGTTTTAGGAAATCCAGCTGCCATAAGTCTCTTTTGCCAAAGTTCACCAACAGATATTCTCATGAATACATCTAAATCAAAATCATTATGATGTGTAGCAAAAGGTCGTGCTTCTG
>CALRDS010000002.1 GCA_943354975.1 Candidatus Nomurabacteria bacterium
GAAAGTCCAAGTTCTCTGCTTGCTTTAGTGTCTGCAACTTCAGAAACGATGACACCGTTAGGAGTAATGATTGTTAAGTCATGACGAACAAATTTATCTATAAAAACTACATTACACACCTTCTCAAAAAAACAATTATATCCATACCAACCAAATAGAACAATAAGTATAGCCATAGTTCCGTATACTATTTTTTTTTCCTTATGCAAGAGATGATTTTTTTTCATAAATAAATACAGCACTCCTATATCTCATCAAAGTATTAATCCTTTAAAGCCTTCTTAATATGAATAAAAATTCTATGCCCTGAATCTCCTCTCTTGTGGTCAGAGTGATATATATCACACGTATGTCCATCTAATTTAACATCGGCTAATACTGGATTGTTGCCATAATCAGATTCTGGAGATGGTGGTTGTTTCCCTGTCATAACATCATTAAAGTGATTTAGTTTCCCATAAACAGCAGCCTTTGTAATCTCTTCAATCCAAAACCCAGCCCCTTTCCATATTTCTTCCGAATTGCCTATATTATTAGCTGAATTTTCCATAAAGTTTATTACATTCCATTTATTGTATCACGATTGCGCTACAACAAATTATTAATTACCCCAACCTTGAAAAATATATCCAAAAAAAATTGCTGAAAAAAGTAGAAAAGGTAGATATAGTACCATTGCTACTACAAAAACCATTACAAATATAATAATAATTTTATTAATAGCCTTTCTTATTTTAGAAGTCGAAAGGTACGCTAGTATTAAACACCAAAAAATTAAAATGTTTGGAAACTTTTCTATAGTAAAAATTGCAAATAGTAAAATTGGCCCTAAAATGAACAATTTAGCAAAAATAGGCATATCCCATAATTTCGATAAATATGAAATCTCTTTATTTGTCTCATTATTTTGTAAAATATTTTGATCTACTAATTGATTTGAGGGAATTACTTCTTGAAAAGGTCTATTATTTGCCATCTTCTAAGTATACCACTCCCAATCGTCTTATTATTCTCTAAAGTATCAGCAATTGCTAGATATAAAATATCCTCTTCCGTAAGGAAATTTTGGTTTTTATTGATTTGTTCTATTGTCGTAGATGGGGTTAGAGCCCAAATTAATCTACTCGATAAATTTAAAAGATAACAGTAATGACTCCAGGACAATTGAATCACTTTCATTTTTAGTAGTGTAAAAATTTATTTCGAACTGTTCACCATTTATAATTAGTTTTATGTAAGTTGCAAAACTACCGTTATTAAAACTAACTTGAGAGAAAGCTGCTGGTACACCAGCAACAGAAATCTCTTTACTTACGAGCACTCCAGAGTAATATTTACCTAGATCAACATAGAAACGAGAATACTGCACTGGATCCAAAAGACGTGTAGCTAATTCTTTTGTATCTTTAGTGTTAACAACAATCATACTCCCACTCTTAACAGGCATAATCTCAGCTATATTTCTCTCACTTTCATTTTTTGAAAATGAAGAATTCTCAGAATACTCTGGAGAAACTATTTTCAAATTATCACTACCTATAGAAATTTCTTTCCACGCGCTCGGAATAGTTACTTCAAATTTATTACCAATGTAAACTTTATTGTCCTTAACAACTAAATCAACCTCTGCTCTACCATTTCCCTTGTTAGGACTTTTACTGGCAACGAAGCCAGAATTCTTATTTACAAACTCTCTCTCTTTTGGTTTACTAACCTGCTTCTCTGTAAAAAGTGACCATGTAAATGGATTCCACCAAGAAGCAAGTACTGAAGTTGTCACTCCAAAAAAAAGCACAGAAATTAGTGCGAGTGTTTTTATTTTTTTCATATTATCAAGTATATCAGTTCTAACCCACACAGTTATGACTTTCTTCCTGCTTTTGATCTATCGCTTTCAGTTAAAAGTTGCTTTCGTAGTCTCACTGATTTTGGGGTAACTTCAAGATACTCATCAGCGTTCATTATTTCAAGACCACGCTCTATACTAATCTCCCACGCAGGGACTAATACAATAGCTTCATCGGCACCTGATGAACGCATGTTAGAAAGCTGCTTTCCTTTAGTTGGGTTCACCATCATTTCTTCACCTTTTGAGGTATTCCCAATAACCATCCCCTCATATACTTCTGTTGTTGGTAGAATATAAATAACTCCACGCTCTTGTA
Source organism: Candidatus Nomurabacteria bacterium (assembly GCA_943354975.1). Taxonomy (GTDB): domain Bacteria; phylum Patescibacteriota; class Minisyncoccia; order Phycocordibacterales; family UBA5272; genus UBA11704. The sequence continues at coordinate 2,166 of CALRDS010000002.1, forward strand.
GATTCCACAATGAAAACGCTAGAGATTTTCCTCCTGCCATTGATGTCATCGAACCTACAAGACGTCGTGTAATTATCCCAGCATACGGACCAAATTTTGAAAATCTAGCAGATAATATCCCAAGACCTTTTGTATCAATAACAAACTCTCCTCGGTATCCAAGTAGTCCTCGTGTTGGGATTTCTGCTCTAATACGCGTTATTCCATGTTTTTCTTGCATATCAGAAACACTGGCTTTTCTACGCCCTAACTTTTCCATAACTGTTCCTGAAAATTCTGTTGGCACATCTATTACAAGTTCTTCGTACGGCTCTTCTTTCACTCCATCTTTTTCGTGAAAAATAACCTGTGGTTGTGATACTTGAAGTTCATATCCTTCACGTCGCATAGTTTCCAATAATACTGCTATATGAAGTTCTCCTCTACCATAAACTAAATATTTATCTAGCCCGAAATCAATATGTAAACCAACATTTATTTCTGTTTCTTTTTCCAATCGATCACGAATCTGACGTCCAGTAACAAATTTTCCCTCTTTACCAGCAAATGGACTATCATTGACTAAAAAATCAAGTGATATAGTCGGTTCATCAATTGCAATTGCTGGCATTGGATCTTGATCTACATTTTTCAAAAATGTTTCCCCAATAAAAATATCAGAAAATCCAGCAACCATTATAATATCTCCTGCAGTCGCGACTTCTTCTTCTATTCTTTGTACTCCACGGAAAGTAAACAATTTCGTGATGCGTCCTTTGCGTGATTCGCCAGTTGATTTCTTTACCACAATTTCTTCCCCTACTTTTGCCGTACCATCATAGACTCGCGCAATAGCCATACGACCTAAGAAATTATCATACGCTAAATTAAACACTTGAGCCACGAACGGATTCGCTACGTCTCCTGTTGCGCGTGGTACTTTTTCTAAAATTACATCAAGTAATGGTGTTAAATCTTTTCTCTCATCATCAACCTTTCTCATCGCTACTCCTTCACGACCAATTGCATATACAGTTGTGAAGTCTAATTGCTCATCATTTGCACCAAGCTCTAAGAACAATTCAAAAACCTCATCATGTGCACGAGCTGGGTCCGCTGCTGGTTTGTCTATTTTATTTATAACAACAATCGGTTTAAGACCAAGTTCAAGAGATTTCTTTAACACGAAACGAGTTTGTGGCATTGGACCTTCTTGAGCATCAACAACTAGAAGCACACAATCAATAGAGCGTAGTACTCGTTCTACTTCAGAGCCAAAGTCAGCATGCCCTGGAGTGTCGAGAATGTTTATTTTTGTACCTTTGTAATCAACTGAAGTATTTTTCGCAGTAATTGTAATTCCGCGTTCTTTTTCCATCGGATTTGAGTCCATAGTCTGTCCTGCTTCTCCAGTACCGCACTGTTGCATCAAAGCATCGGTAAGAGTGGTCTTACCGTGGTCAACGTGAGCGATTATTGCGATGTTACGAATTTCCTGTTGCATAATTATGATTCCTAAATACAAAAGTGGCACCCTGGTGTGGCGGATGCCACTTTCTCTAACGTAGGAATAGTATAGCACGAAATCACACACTTTGCCAATGAGTCAACTTAATCTATAAATACAAAACACGGCTCACATGATAGCAATTTTAACTAGAAGCTTTCGGCCACTAAGAAATTACAAACCTGCGTAGCCGTGTACATCTGAACTTTGAGATGTTGCAAACTACCTTACTGCGCCATTCCTCGGAATAGAAATCGTCCCTGACTTATCCTTCACATAAACATTTCCGGACTTGTCAGTCGAGATTTCGGTACCTGCCATCTGTTGGCGAAACGGTGAAAAAATAACGAAGAGCATCACAACAAATACCACGAGTGCCCCCACTTTCATTTTCTTCGGTCCCCAAATGACAAACACAAGTGCTACGATGGCGATCAAATACGTCTCTGTCGACATGATACCCTCCGCTGTTGGACAAGTGAATGTTCAAAATGCCTATCACATAATAGTATACACAATACTAAAATTCCTTACTTTCCGATGACTTCTCTTAGAAATGCTTTCTGACTAGGTTCGCGCCCTAGGAAATTTTTTATCAATTTCATTTCATCTTCACTACTTCCCTTTTCCAATACTTCTTTGCGCCACTTCATCCCAATTATTTTATTTGTCATAACATTCTTGGTACCCTTTCTTTTAAATTCTTCAAACGCATCACATGCGTAAGCTAGTGCCCACAGATATGAATAGTACCCGGCGTCATATCCAACCAAGTGTCCGAAACCAGCTGGAAATAGTGTTTCTTTTTCTGGAAGATCAATATTGAAATAGAGCTTATACATTTTTCTATAAGCTACACGAGCATTAGATATTTTCCCAGTATGTAAATCCATATCTAGTTTTCCAAATACAATTTGTCTTAAATAAGCATATCCATTTTGGAAATTCCTTGCTTTAATTATTTTATCTATTAAACTCTTTGGCATTCTCTCACCTGTTTTATAATGCTTGGATAATTTAGACATTATATTTTCATCCCAAACCCAATTCTCCATAATCTGTGATGGTGTCTCCACAAAGTCCCATGCAACATTTGCCCCAGCCTGAGATTCTAGTCGTGCGCGAGAAAGTGTCATATGAAGAAGATGCCCGAATTCATGAAATAGTGTTTCAACTTCTCGAACTGAAAGCAAAGATGGAGAGCCTTTTGATGGGGTCGAAAAATTACACAGCATCGCAGAAAAAGGAGCTACATACTCATTCGTTTTGTAGCCTTGTTCACGGGACACTATAACATCCACCATACATGCATGACCAAACTTTCCCTCACGTGGAAACATATCCATAGAAAAATAACCAATTAAAGACTTGTCTTTATCATTTATCTGATAGGTTTTTACATCTTTATGCCATAATTTCATCGGGATTTCTTTTATAGATATAGAAAAAAGATTGCCAAAAAGTTTAAACATTTCCTCTCTTACATTATCAAGCTGGAAAAACGCTCTAGTTGTTTCTGGATCAATATCAAATAATTTTTTCTGTAATTTATTACTAATATATGCAATATCATAGTGTCCCGCCTTTTTTATACCAAATGAAAGGCCGTGTTTGCTAATTTCTATAGAATCTTTTTTTGCAATTGGCACAAGGCTTTTTAGTAATGAGTTCTGGAAATTCTCTACGGTTTTGACATTTTTAGCCATTCTTGTTTCGGTAACAAAATCACCATGATGTTTATATCCTAAAATAGTTGAAATTTCGTGTCTTATTTTTACTAATTCTTCTAAGACTTTTAAATTTTTGACTCCACCCTTCTTTAAATTTTTCTCTGCAAGCTCTTTTCTTTTATCACGGTTATCAGCTTCTGCCATAAATGGTCCGATATGCGGATATTGTAGAGAAACAATATACCGTCCATCAGTATGGCGCGGTAGTGATGAAACAAATCTCTCGGGTAGCCCAGATAAGTCATCTTTTTTACAAAGAATATAATCCTGATAATTATTTATGTTATTTTTAAATTCAATAGATAGCTTTGATGATTTTTTAAGTAATACTTTTAATCTATTTTGAACTTTTACAGGTAATGCAAATCCCATACGACGAAAATCACGCATAGTTTCTTCAAGAAGTTTTATATCTTCAACGCGTAATGACTTCTTCTCTTTCAGATAATTCCCCTCATAATATTCACACAGTGCCTCAAATAAACCTTTATCATAAACGACATCAACTATCTTTTGTGAAACCTCTGTAGATACAGAAACTGCTCCATCTCTAATTTCTTTTTTTGGAGAAGTCTCAGCAAGTAAACCAATTTTTCCAAAAATACTCTCGAATTTGTCATCGCACCTCTCTAATGCATATAGTGTATTTAAAAATGTTCTATCCTTTTTTGGAATTGATTTTATTTCAGAATAAACTTTTTTCTTATGATTTATATACTCCTGTGCAATCTTTTTCATCTGGGTCGGAGTAATATTTACCCATTTAAAATCTTTTTGAGTAAGTGGAAGAGTTTTTATAGTCATAGACTACATACTAGCAAAATTATACAGAAAGGAAAAATATGCTAAATACGCAAGCCTAATTTATTAAAGATAGTAAGACTAAGGAATGAGAAATGCTCTTTCACCGACCTTTTTGTAATGAGTTGTACTATCTCCTGGTTGTGTCAAGCCTTGTTTTTTATCATATACACCGAAAGTAATACTATTTGTACTAGTAGCTGTGACCTTATAACCACTTGCTCCATTAGGACCATCGAATTCTACATATGTTTGATTTCCTGTAAGACTTGAATTTGGAACCTTAACTGATGCAGATGCTCCGTAACTATAATAACTTAAACCAGTGGAATCACTGCCAAACACAAATGTACCTTGATCCATGAAATAACTATTGCCTAAAGAAAATTTTTCAAGTACCTTACCACCTTCTAAATCAATAATAAAACCAAATCCAGAAACCGCACTATCTTTTGGTATATAGACCCTAGTAAAGGCTAAACCTGGAGAGACTACGACTTCAGCAATACTACTTATAAATGATCCGATGTCCTTATCTTTCTTTAATAGTTCTTTTACAGATTCAACTATTACAGAATCTTCATCTGAAAGAGTTGTAGTCGCAGAATTACTATCCAAAACTTTTATAGCTTTAAAATCGTATGTTTTTGCAGGGGCAGTAGGAAATGCCAAGATTGGAACATTTTGTACAACTGGAACCTGTTTTTCTACTACAACTGGTTCTGGTTTAGGAACAAGATATGTGAAATATCCGTATGCTACACCACCCCCTAAAATAAGACCAAGTAATAGAAATCCTATAATGCTTACACCACTACCTCCACTTGAAGGTTTATTTATATTTACCGGAACTGGAGGAATCGACGAAGGCATTGTCGCAGGCCTTTGTGCATTAAGCGGTGCTACTGGCGCTGATGGGGCAGGAACACTTGGAGAAAATTTAATCACTGGAGTAGTGACTGGATTTGTAGCTGGAGATACTGCCGCACCAGCAGACATTGGAGGAAATGGTGGCGGGGTTGTTGGGGCTGTTGGAACTGGAGTTGATAATGTTTGGTTGTTTTGTGGATCCATATAATACAAGTGTACATCCTATATTAAATATTTTATACACGGTTATCCTCTTTTTTTCATTTTATGAACATAACACCTTAAATCATGAGAATTTTTAAGCATATTTATACTCATAAGAAATTCTCCAACTATTTCTCCACCGACAAATTTAAAATGTTTTTTAAAAATCTTCAGCCACTCCCCTCTGTCTTCTTTTAAAACTTTTCCTTGAACATCTAGCCAATTTATGAAACCTCCAAATTCTTTTTGTAATTTTAAAATACTTTGTGCATTATAAATAGCAGCATTTATCTTTAGTTTATTCCTGATAATACCAACATTATTCATAAGTCTAAAGAAATCTTTTTCTTTATACTTTGCTACTTTTTTAATATCAAAATCCTGGTATGCCTTTCTAAACCCCCTTTCTTTATTAAGAATAGTCCTCCAAGAAAGTCCCGCCTGGTTTATCTCCATAATTAGCCGACCGAACAATTCATTGTCATCCGCAATCCTGACTCCATAATGATTATCATGATAAATCTTATCTACATCATTTTTATCAGTAATCTTTGAAACATAATTACAATAGGGGTGAGTAAAATCTTTCTCCATACTAACGTGAGCGCATAATAGTTATTCCAGGTACACAATCTGTCCACACATCTGGTTTTTGTATATCAACTTCTACTTTAACCACAACATTATGCGAAAGAACTTTCTTGGCAATCTCTTCTGCTAATGATTCTATAAGATTATGAGGACTTTCAATTAATACGTCATGAATATATTTTCTTATATGCTCATAGTTTAAAGTCTGTCTCAAATCATCATTCTCCCCTGCACTTTTTACATCACATGTCGCAACTACATTCACCACGAAACGCTGTGACTTAGCATGTTCTTCTTTGTAATATCCATGCTTAGCCATTACTACGTAATTTTTTAAATAGACTTTATCCATGTTTATATTCCTAGTATACGATAAACCGCTATTCCAAATGCAATTGTTACATTTAGTGACTCCTTTGTCCCATTCATTGGTATTTCTGCAATTACATTACTTTCTTTTAAGATTTCTTTATTTATTCCATCAACTTCACTACCAAGCACAAAGGCAATATTTTCTTTTCCTTTTATATTTAAAGACTTATAATCTACAGAATTTTTGTCTTGTTCAAGAGAAATAATGTAACTCCCTTCTTTTTTTAATTTTTCTATACAAGATACCAGATTTTCAATAAATTCCCAATCAACTATATCTTCTGCGCCGAGTGCTACTTTTGTAAAATCTTTTCTTTTTCTACCCTTTTTATCTAGTGGTATTGGTGTAATTCCGCAAAGATATATCTTTTCAATTCCAACAGCATTGCATGTTCGAAAAATAGAACCTACGTTATAGACACTACGAATATTATCAAGTACTACTATTTTCATAGATGAATACTAACATATACAAACAAAAAGGCCTCCTCCTGGCGGCCATGTGATGAGAAATTTTTAAATTTCTTTTCCTTTTTTTCTTTTCTCTTCTCCCCTCATTTGGAGAGGAACGAGAACTACTGACTTCTCCATGGCAATCAGATAAAGCTTCTGTGCCCCATGAAAATACTCGGAGAAGTCGTCATCTCCAACTGCATGTACAGCAATTGGTTTGCCTTTCAGCTTTTTAGTTATTCTATCAATATTACCATCAAGATCTATGTCCTCGACGAACAAGTCCTTGTCGATAAAAATACCAAGTCTTCCTGTGTTCGTGAAAAGATAGACAATGTTGGTCCCGTTTGTCTCAATACTAACTGATCGCACGGCCTCATCCCCTATTATTTGACGTGCAACTCTTTTGTGGCATGTATCCGCCACAATGCATGCAGCTAAAGCAACAATTTTTTCCTGTTCGACTTCGACCACTGGTGAAGTGGGCTCGGTGGTATTCATCAGTGCTAAACCAACAGCTCCTGAAATGACAACCAGCAAAAAAATTATTTTTTTCAATTTTCTCTCCCAGACTTTAAGAACTAATCTTTATATTATAATGTGTAAATTCAGTTATGTCAAATACTTACCAGTGTTCGGGCTTTAAAATGAGATTTTTATTTCTGGCGGTGTCTATTGTACAAAATTCGAACTTATTTTGAAAGCAATCCCGATACCGACTAATCGCACGCGCAGAGCGCGTAGTGGCTTGAAACTAAATCGTACGCTCGGAGAAAGCCCCGCCACCGCCTCGCTTCACTCGGCAACCCCAAAAAGAAAAAATGTTCCTTGCTTTCTTGATTTTCGCAGTCCAAGTATTATGTGGATAACTTGTCGGAGAATATCAAGCGCGGTCATCGCCAAAAATTGAAGGATGGTATTTGGCCTCAAAACGCTCCTGTGGGGTATTTAAATGACAGCGACAAGAAAGTTATCATTCCAGACCCCGAACGTTCGCCATATATCAATAATGTGATATATTTCAATAGGTGGGATGTTTGGTAACGGCGACCGAGGCGCTCCCGTATCCGCGTTTGGTGGTAGCTTTTGAGTCCGCGAACCACACACAACCGCCTTCGCATAGCCCGCTCGCTTCGCTCACGCCGGCTGCTTCGGCGTTGTGTGCGTTCGCTTGGTGGCTTCGGTAAAGTTTGGTGGTAATTCAAAGAATATGGATTGTGCTGGGCACAAACAAATCTGTATGTGTTTGCCCCTCCCTCCCGTGCGCACACAACAATCCCACCGTTTTTAGGAATCATTATAAAACGGCGGGGATTGCTCCCTTGAAACTGCTATTGGCGCAAGGCAAATGGATTGAAGTTTGTACCCTTGTCGTAGGTATCAAGACCTTCTTTGTGCTTAATAACCCGGATCACTTTTCTAGTGATTGGAAGTGCAATGATTTCCCAAGTTGTGCAAAAAACCACAGTAGATATTGTTAGCGGTATGATTTCAGCCGCCGTAAACCACCCAGCGAAATAAAAAGCTGTAAAGAAAGCGATGGTGTTATCTACTGTTTGTCCAAAAAAAGTTGATAGAACAAGTCTGGTGTTCAAAAACTTTCCTTTGGTAAGCACTTTCATTTTTGCCACAACGAATGAGTTTGTCAGTTCTCCGCAAAAGAACGCGACAATAAATCCGAGTGCGACAATCGGTGCCGCCTTGAAAATCAAATTGTACGCTTCGTTGTAGGCAAAATCAGGGTTAGGAACAATGCTATAAATGTATGCGAGTATAGAAGCAAGTAACATACAAGCAAATCCAGTCCACACAATTTTTCTGGTCACTCGGTATCCATACACTTCGGTGAAAATGTCGGCAAAGATATAAACAAACGGGTAAGCTATTGCGCCAACCGAGAAAACAAAACTACCGATATAAAAAGTTTTTAGCGAAGTGAATGTGCCGACAAGTAAAACTGTAACCCACAACATTCCAAAAACTCCAAGATATTTATGGTTCTGTTGAGCAGATAAACTGGGGTCAGTAATTAGTTGTTGTTCTTGATTCATATATTTATATAATACTATTATTTTAATAATTCTTCCATTGGAACGCCCTATGGCTTGGTGATTTTAAACTTACTCTCTACATTCTCAAACAATTTGGTCAAATTATCTTTTGTCGTTGTATCCAAGCTTATTGAAGTTTCATTTTGGCAGGTTTCTAAAAATTTCTTTGCGAGAAAAACTTTATCCAATTTACTCTTTTTCACATACTCCGAATTAGATTCGGTATAAGTTTTGCTCACATCGCCAAGTACGAAGGCTTTCACCTTGCCACGTTTCTCCTGCACAAAGCAGAGGGTACGGGATTCGAACCCGTGAAGGCTTTCACCTTACTACCTTTCCAAGGTAGCGCACTAAGCCGCTATGCGAACCCTCTGCTTTATCCAGGATTGCGATTTCAAAAGACTAAGTACAGTCTAAGAAATCGGGAACAATGTACATACACTAAACCGCTATGCGACGTCTCCACATATGATTTTGTAAACAAAATTATTAGGTGAACATTTTTTACAAAATGTTTTAGCTAAATAAATTTTAACACATTATTTCTTACCTTTTTCAGAGGGTATTTTCCCCTCCGGGATTTTAACATAATCATGTTTCTTTTCTGTAAAGTAGTAGATAATAGCTCCGAGAATTGGTAATCCAAATATTAAAACAATCCACCAAAATTTATCTTGCTTGGCTGCATCTACTATCATCCATATTAAAAAAGCCAATAAAATTGCATAGAGAAAAAATACTACCCCTATTAAAATAATACTTACTACAGTTCCTGTCATACTAAATGATAGTATAGCAAATTATAAATACTTAGTCCCCTAACTCTCTTCCATTCAAAAGCTTTTTTATTCTCTCCTCAACTGGTGGATGCGTCATGAATAACTTTGCTACCCAAGAAACTTTATTATGATTATGGTGCTCGTCTTTTTTACCATTTAATCCAGTTGGGTCAGAAATATAAAGATGTGCAATAGCATTGCTCTGTACACGCATTGGTTGATGGAAATTATTAATCTTCTGAAGTGCTGAAGCAAGTGCTTCTGGGTAACGAGTGATAAGTGCGCCAGTAGCATCAGCTAAAAATTCACGCTCTCGTGACACTGCTAACTTTATTATAGTAGCTGCGATTGGTGCCAAGATTATTGTAAGTATTCCTAAAATTAAAAATATCGGATTCTTTCTATCATCTCGCCCAATAGATGAAGTGTGCATTGCTAGATTCGCAACGAAAGTTATCAAACCTGCAAATACAACCACCACAGTCTGTACCAACATATCTCTATTACCAATGTGAGAAAGTTCATGAGCAAGGACACCTTCAAGCTCAGACTTTGTAAGTAACGGCAACAATCCTGTAGTAACTGCAACTACAGAATGGTTTTTATCACGCCCTGCAGCGAATGCGTTAGGGGCTGGATCATTAATTATATAAAGTTTAGGCATTGGAAGTCCTGCTGTTATACATAGATTCTCCATAGTGTTCCAAAGTTCTGGATAATCATTTTTAGATTCTATTCTTTTAGCGTGAGCCATCGAAAGAACTATTTTATCGGAAAACCAGTACGCAGAAATGTTCAACAACAAACTTATAACAAATGCACCGTACAAAAGATTTGGATTTCCATATACATATGACAAAATAAATCCCAGAATAATAATTCCAAGGAGAAATCCTGTCATCAGGAACCACGTCTTACGTATATTAGATGATTGATGTGTATACAGGGTCATAAAGTTTATAAAGTCCTTTAAAGTCTATAAAGTGAATACATTATTTTACTTTCTACTTAATGGTTAAAACTTAACCTTCACTGGATTCCTAGCTTCACTCTCTCCTTCAGTAAGTTCAAAAAATTCAGATTCTTTAAATGAAAACATATTGGCGAATATATTTGTTGGAACTATTTGTATCTTTGTGTTGTATTCAGATACTACTCCGTTATAGAAACGTCGTGCAGATTGAATTTTATTTTCTGTATCAGATAGTTCATTCTGAAGTGAAATAAAATTTTGGTTAGATTTCAAATCTGGGTAACTCTCTGCTAATGCAAAAAATCCACCAAGAGCTGATTTCATAGCGATATCTGCCTGACCTACTTCTGTTGGAGTGTGGGCTTTCATCCCTTTAGTGCGAGCAGCGATAACTTTTTCAAGTGTATCTGATTCAAAATTTGTAGACCCCTTCACAGTTTCTATCAAATTAGGAATAAGATCGAAACGACGTTTAAGTTGAATGTCTATATCTGCCCATGCCTCTTTTACGCGCATACGAGCAGCGATAAGCCCGTTATAAATTCCAACAATAACGACAACCAATAATACAGCTAAACCGATCAAAATATAAGTTAATGTCATAGATAAAAATTAATTCGACTTGCCAAATTATTTCTTTCGTGTCATTCGGTGCTCTTGGCAAGCGGTCACTTCATATTACAAAATAAGCGGACTAAGTCAAGCAAGTTACTCTAATAAATATGGACTCAAAACTCCACAAAAGCTTTATTTTCTGATACTATTATATGACTATGGGACATAAATCAGACCACTCAGAATTGTTCAAAATTCGCCACTCTTTGGCACATATTCTCTTGATGGCTATAAAGCATCATTTCCCGCACGCTCTACCTACAATAGGCCCTGTTACAGACAACGGATTCTATTACGACCTAGACTTTGTGGATGGTGTAAAAATCGGAGCTGAGGATTTGAAAAAAGTGGAGGACACGATGCGAGACATTATAAAGAAGCATTTGGATTTCAAGGTAGAAACAGTGACTGCAGACCAAGCCCACACACTATTTGCACTTAATCCTTTTAAGTTAGAAATCATAGATGACATCGCTAAAGGAGATGAAGAAGTGACTATATATAGAACTGGGGAGGATTTTTATGATTTATGTGAAGGACCTCATGTAAAAAACACTAAAGAAATTCCAACTGATGCATTTATGCTTTCTCATATTGCTGGAGCATATTGGAGAGGAAATGAGAACAAGGCCATGCTTACACGTATTTATGGAATAGCATTTGAATCTAAAAAAGAATTAGATGCTTATATAACGCAGCAAGAAGAAGCAAAGAAGAGAGACCATAGAATCATCGGGGCTCAACTTAAACTTTTTACAGTTTCTCCCCTTGTCGGTCCGGGGCTTCCACTTATGCAACCACGTGGAATGATTATACGAGAAGAAATCGAAGATTATCTTTGGAGTTTACACAAGAAAAAAGGATACTCGAGAGTTTGGACACCGCACATTGCAAAGCTAGCACTGTATGAAAAGTCAGGTCACGCAGAAAAGTTTGGAGATGAACTTTTCAGAGTCCAAGGTAAAGAAGACAAGTTTATTCTGAAGCCGATGAATTGCCCTCATCACATGCAGATATTTGCTGATAATCAATTTTCATATAAAGACATGCCTGTTAGGTACTTTGAACCAGCAACAGTTTATCGTGATGAAAAATCAGGCCAACTAGGGGGACTTACTCGAGTGCGCGCCATCACCCAAGATGATGGGCATCTATTTTGTAGACCAGAACAATTAGGAGAAGAAATCAAAACTATTGTAGATATCATAAAAGAATTCTATACAACTATGGGTATGATGGATAGTTACTGGGTGCGACTTTCTCTTCGTGGAGATGATAAGAGTAAATATTTAGGAAGTGATGATGTTTGGGAAAAAGCAGAGGGGGCTCTTACTGAAATATGTAAGGAACAAAATCTTCCATACAAAGCTGAGCGTGATGAGGCAACATTTTATGGACCAAAATTAGACTTCATGTTTAAAGATGCAATCGGTCGCGAGTGGCAACTAGCAACTATTCAGTGTGATTTCAATTTACCAGAACGGTTTGATTTATCATATATAAATTCTGAAGGTAAAAAAGAACGTCCTGTGGTTATACATCGCGCGATTTCAGGGGCACTCGAAAGATTCATGGGTGTGATGATTGAACACTATGCTGGAAACTTCCCACTTTGGTTATCACCAAACCAAATTACAATTCTCCCAATTGCTGATAAACATAACGAATACGCTGAAACTGTTTTATCAGAACTGAGCGATGCAGACATTCGTGTTGAGTTAGACAATAGCAGAGAAGGTCTTGGTAAAAAGATTCGTAATACTCGTGAAATGAAAACTCCATACTGGGCAGTTATTGGAGACGCAGAAGTTGAAAATAAAACTATAACACTCGAACATAGAACTGAAGGAAAAATCGGAGAAATGAAAGTAGGAGAATTAGTAGAAAAATTGACAGGAGAAATAAAAGAAAAGAAGTAATTTATGTTCGAAAATATAAGAAATAAAATAGAAGATTCAAATAGGGAAAAGGCTGGTGAAATAATTTTAGACAGAAATATTGTAAAATTTTTAGAAGAAAAATATAAAAATAGACATCCTGAAAACGAGGACGTTAGATTTCGCCTGTCAGAATATTTTGATGACTTGGAATTAAGACCGGAGCTACTACAAAACAAAACAGCTCTTGACCTTGGCAGCAATGAACACTTCTTTGATGAATATTGTAAAGAAAAATATAATACTCATTTTGTTGCCCTTGATAATGAAGGTATCAAACTTGGCGCGAAGCACGCCATGGGTATCATCTCTGATGCAAAACAACTTCCTTTTAAGGATGAGTCTTTTGACTTAATCATTTCACATGCCGCTATGCCTCACATTTTGATTGATTTTGAAAAAGAAATGATTGAGAAAGGAATATTAACTAAAAAAACAGAAAAAGCGTTGACTCAAAGTCTTTTAGAATTTTTTAGAGAAGTCTATCGAACAGTCAAACAAAAGGGCCAAATAAGACTAAGCACCTTTTGTATAAAAGAAGAGTACATGACTAAACTATCTAAAGATAAGAGAAAAAGTTTACTGTATCAATATCAATTGTTAAGAATAAAATTGATGAAAGTAGCCTTAGAAACACTAGAAAAAGAAAATGGGGCGAAATGTATATTTAAGGATGAAGAAAAAGGCGGGCTAATTATAATAATGAAATAAAAAGCCGGTCCGAAGACTGGCTTTTTCAACCCTAGCTCTTGTAGGGATCAGAGTTGTTGAGACTCCATACCCCTTTGTGATGCCATCTCCTCCTCGGTATACCGTGATGGCTGCTGTGCCATTTGATGAACCAGAGGCTGGACAACGGGAGTTTGATACTGCAGCGGCGGGCGGTAGCTACTGAAGGCGCGCCACTGGCGTCCTTCAAAGACACGGGCTTCGTCATCATAAAGATCAATCCTCGTTTTTGACTCGGACCGCCACTATAACATGAAAAAAATATTAAACCAAGTCTACTTAAACGTCCAGATTTGCTGACCTCGCATGAGTTTGGATAAAAGATTTTCTCGGTCCAACTTCTGTTCCCATTAACATTTCAAAAACACGATCAGATTCTTCTGCCTCATGTACAGATACAATTTTTAGTGTGCGAGTTTTAGGATCCATTGTAGTTTCCCAAAGCTCATCTGAATTCATTTCTCCGAGACCTTTATAACGTTGAATCTGGGGTTTCTTACTTCTACTCTTTACAACTTTCTCTTCCGCTTCTTCAATGCTGTCTTCCTTATCTTCTCCTACTTCGCTTTGCTCAGTACCTCCGACTTCTTCTCCGCCTTCTTCTAACTCTTTATCATCAAAACCTAATTTCTTTAAAACTTTTTGTTTTTCATCATCAGAATATGCATAATTAATTTCTTTTCCGTATGAAATTTTGTAAAGTGGTGGTTGTGCAATATAAACATATCCAGCTTCTATAATTGGACGATAATAACGATAAAAAAAAGTAAGTAAAAGCGTACGTATGTGTGCTCCATCTACATCAGCATCTGTGGCAATTATAAGTTTATGGTAACGACATTTTTCGATATTAAAAGTGTCTCCAATTGCTGCACCCATCGCTAAAACTAGATTCTTAATCTGTTCACTACCAAGCATACGATCAAGTCGGGCACGCTCTACGTTTAAAATCTTACCACGAAGTGGAAGTATCGCTTGTGTTACACGATCACGCCCCATCTTTGCGGTACCACCTGCAGAATCTCCCTCTACAATGAATAATTCAGAATCTGCTGGATCATTACTCTGACAATCAGCAAGTTTGCCTGGGAGAGAAAATCCTTCAAGTGCGCCTTTACGAAGAACGCTGTCCTTTGCAGCTTTAGCTGCTTTACGAGCACGAAGCGCGAGTAATCCTTTGTTAATAATTTCTTTTGCATCATCAGGATTCTCTTCCATAAAAAGCATAAAACCTTCAGAAAAAACAGTAGACACGGCGCTTTGTGCTTCCATACTTCCAAGCTTTGCTTTTGTCTGACCCTCAAACTGAATTTCGCGAAGTTTTACAGAAATAACAACTGTAAGTCCTTCAAGCACATCATCTCCTGTTAAATTTTCATCTTTTTCTTTAAGAATTCCATTCTTGCGCGCGTAGGCATTAATAAGACGAGTGAGAGAAGTTTTAAATCCTGTAACATGTGTTCCTCCTTCTGCAGTTGGAATGTTATTAGCAAATGCCGCCATCTTAGTCGTCATGTCATCAATATATTGAAGAGCAATTTCTACTCCAACACCTTCCGCTTCCTTTTCAACATAAAAAATATTCTTATGAATTGGTTTTGAAAATTCATTATAATGTTTTACTAAAGACTTCAACCCTCCTTCAAAATAAAAAGTTGTTGTTGGGCACTCGATTCCTAAATCATTAAAATAAGTCTCGCATTCTAAATCTAATTTTTCCTTTACTTCTCTTGCGTCAACAATAATAATTGACAATCCTTTTACAAGATACGCTTGTTGACGAAGGTGTGAAATAACGCGACTCATTTCAAAAGCAGTTCCTTCTTTAAAAATAATTGGGTCAGGTTCAAACGTTACAACTGTTCCAGTGAATTTACTTTTACCAATCTGCTTTACCTTCGACTTACTAATACCCTGCTTGTACTCTTGCATGTGTACTCCACCATTGCGATGAACTTCTACTTTACACATAATTGAAAGTGCGTTCACAACGGATGCTCCCACACCATGTAGTCCTCCTGAAACATTGTACCCATCTCCCCCAAACTTTCCTCCAGCATGTAACGTTGTCATAATAGTTTCAAGTGCAGAAACTTTTGTTTTTGGATGAATATCAACTGGAATACCACGGCCATTATCAACAACACGAATCATATCGTTTGGAAGTAAGGTTACTTCGACACGATTAGCGTGTCCATTCATTGCTTCGTCGCGAGAATTATCAAAAATTTCCCAGATTAAATGGTGAAGTCCATCAGGACCCGTAGATCCAATATACATCCCCGGACGCTTCCGAACAGGCTCTAAACCCTCAAGAACTTGAATTGAGTCTGCTCCATAGCTTGATTTTTTCTTCGTTTCTGCACTCTTTTTAGTTGCCATATAATCTTTTAATTATAACATAATTTACTTCTTTTTACAAGACTTTTATGTTGTAATAATCTCTAAAAAACCCTTTATTGACAAAGCTTAATAAAGAATGTAGAGTGATTGAGAACCCTGTTGCTTTAGGTAAATTAAAACTCTAACTTTGGAGATAACCATGCCTTATTTTCCGACGGTAACAAACAAGATTTTTTCCGGTCTTGTGACTATCACTGGATACGGTGCCATTAGGGATGAAAACGGGGAGATCTTGGATTTATCACTGTCTAACTGGCAATATAGAAATTTTGAAAAAATAATGAGAATCATTACACTCCATGCACCTAGTCGAGATGTTTTTTCTCCACAGTACACATTTGATAAGAAAGTAGTGCGGCCTCCTAGCTTCACAAAAACTCCGCGAAAACTCGATGGCACATCACTGTTTCGTGGCAAAGAAGGTGATGGTGTTGTTTTGACACATAGAGGAACTGCGGCAGCTTTTTCTTATACGAATTGTGCAGCTGTCGTCGTAAAATATCTTGACCAAAAAGATTCCCTATCCGTAGTCGCAGCTGTAGTTAGGAAGAATAGAGAAAATAGCGAAACGGTTGTGGAAACGATACTTGGTGATATTCCAAGACGTCACCGTAAGGAGACAGAAGTTTGGATTGGAATTGCTCCACGCGTTGAAATCTATGAACTAGTACGAAAGCAATTCTCTACACATGGAGTGTGGATAGGAAACATAAAAGGAGACAATGCCAACACCATCGAAGATAAAAAAATGGAGAACTGATGTGGCATCGAAATTCTAAAATGGAAAACCTAGTTATAATCAACCGAAATGATTAACAATGGGGCCGAAAGGTCTCATTTTTTTGTCCCTCTTTGGATAAAAACCATCGACTTCAACTAAAAGGGTAGCTTATTTATACCTTTCTAAAATTTTTACAAACTCATCATTACGTTCGTACTCGTTATTAAAATATTTACTAAATGAAACAAAACCTGGACTAAAAAGTATAATATCTCCTTCTTTTGCTAATTCAAATGCTTTATTAACACAATCTGATAATTTCTCATATTCATGTTCTTTTTCTATATCGAGTCTAGATGTGCCAGCACCTGAAAGATATATAACTTCACTTGTTTTTTCCTTAATCATATTTTCAAGCTCTGTAACTGATAATCCTTTGTCTCCACCACCTAAAATAACTATTGGTTTTCTATTATAAGTTTCTTCAATACTTTTTATCGCAATAACTGTAGCATCCGGTGTCGTGGCATTATTATCGTTAAAAATCCTAACTCCTTTATGAATACCCATATCCTGCAATCTCCCCTCCACAGCATTAAATGTACTCATGGCATTTCTAATGCTTTCATCATCTAATCCACACTGTGATGCCACTTCATAAGCAAGCGAAGCGAGAATTTGATTGTGTTTTCCAAGTAATGGAATCTTAAATTCTTGTTCATTTGTAACATTTACATTCGTTTTTTTATCCCTCTTTAATATTTCATCACGAGCTTGTACACTTGCAATTAAAACATCTTCCTTTTTCTGAAAACGATAAATATTTGCCTTATCATTAAAATATCTTTCCTTATCATCCTTATAATAATTCATGTGGTCATTGAGTAAGTTCGTAAACACTGAAATATGGGGAGAGACCTTCATTTCACCAAACCCCTGCAACTGCCAACTGTCTAATTCCAAAACTAAATAATCTCCATCTTCGATATCTTTTAGAATTGGAAGATTTGCTACTCCTCTAATATTTCCTCCGACCAAAACTCGCATATTATTTGCTTTCAAAATATGCGCAATCATCTGAGTGGTTGTACTTTTTCCACGAGTACCAGTGATCCCAATAATCACGACGTTAGGAAGATTTTTCATAATAATGTCACATAAAAGTGAAGCAGACATACACACCGGCACATTATTTTTCTTCGCATGCATTATATATTCACTATCAAACGGTACTCCTGCTGCTTCTAGAATAAAATCCCTATTTTCAAAATCCCCTAACCTATGCTCTCCAAACACATATCTAATATCTTTGTATGAATTTAAGGACTCCAAAGAAGAAGAAAGCTGCTCTTTAGATTTTTTATCAGTTACAATTATATTCGCTTCATTTTCTGCGAGAAACAAAGTGTCCCCAAGTCCGCGCCCTAACAAACCAAGCCCCATAACTGTAACCTTTTTGTCTTTGAAATATGGTAAATAAATTTCTTTTTTCATGAGAATTTTATTTTATTTAATTGTATATATGCATCTCCTGCACCGATATTTACCACGATAGCTTTTGTGTCATTTATAGCTTCAATTGCTAAAGGTAAATCAGATACTGAGACAATTGATTCTGCATGACCCCTTGAAGAATTTATTCTTTCTACAAGAGTGGTGGACTTCGTGCCGTCATCTATTTCTCTAGCCGCATAAATCGGCATAATATAAACCCTATCAACTTTCGATAAAACTTTTACAAATTCATCCATAAATATTTTTGTACGAGAATACAAATGTGGTTGGAAAAATACATGCAGCGTATATTCACCTTTTGGATATTTACTGCGCAGTGCTTCAAACGTAGCATTTAATTCTGTCGGATGATGTCCATAATCATCATAAACCACTACTCCATTTGAAGTTTTACCTTTGTATTCTAATCTGCGCCATGTACCTTTGAATTCTTTAATCCCCTTCCTAGCTTTAATTTCATCAAGACCAAGCTTTTGAATTAAAGCAATGACTAATTGTGCATTTAACTTATTGTGATCTCCAAATACAGATAACTCTATACTTTCTTTGTCCACTGAATCTCCATTAACACTTTCCCCAACCGTTTTCAAAGTTACATCCTGATGTGTCACTAGACAACCATACACAGGAATTTTATCTACAAAAGATTGAAACGCGCTTTTTATATCATCTAAATCTTTATAATAATCTAAATGATCAGCATCAATATTTGTAACTAATACGTGGATTGGGTGAAGATTTAAAAATGAACGTTTGTACTCACAAGCCTCCACCACCATCCAATCATTATCTCCTGGGATAAAGTTTGTCCCCACACCAGAGAGCAAACTTCCGATAATAACTGTTGGATTAATACCACATTCTTTAAGCGCATGGTACATCATGGCTGTGGTTGTAGTCTTTCCATGAGTACCAGATACCGCGATGGTTTTCTTTTCTTTAGTGATTTCACCGAGCGCTTCTGGATATGTTTTACAAGTTATGCCAATACTCTTAGCATAAGCAAGTTCTTGATGATCTGTGGGAATAGCTACGGTATATACGACCATATCAGTACCACGCACAATATTGTTTGAATCAGTGCCTATCTTTACAGAAATCCCTTCCTTTATAAGCATGTGAATTAATTCAGAATCTGTTTGGTCAGAACCAGATACATCATGTCCTTGATGTTTGTAATATCTGGCGAGCGCCGATATTCCTATTCCTCCAATTCCAATACAAAATATTTTCATAATTAACGTATTTCAAATCCCTTAGACTTAAACAGTTCGTAATACGGTTCCATCATTTTATTTACTTCTTCATCAGTTAAAGTCCTATCGCTTGCTTGGAAGACTAAACGAAATGCATACGAAGTTCTTTTTACACCCTCTTTTTCTTTTGAAAAAGTATCAAAAAGATCAATACGATTAATAAGGTGATTGTGTATTTCAAGAGTAAGATTATGGATATCTTCCCATGTGATATTATCAGGTACCCACATAGCAATATCACGGGCAACAAACGGATAAGGCGGTATTGATTTGTAACTAACCACAGGTAGGTTCGAGAATGTTGTAGGCTCATAGGTATTTGGTTCTTTTAGTGTATCAATGAGAGAATCAAAATCAATCTCTACAACATGTGGCTTAGCAGACACGGTGTTTCCGTGAAGATCTTCTACTCCTAGAGTGCGTTTTATTTCTGCCAACACTAGGCTAGACTCTTGGCTAAAATTCGTTTTGTGATTACTATCATCTAATGCTATAGCTAAATGAAACTCTTCAGCTTCTTTAGTAAACACATTTCCAAATTCAAAAATCTTAATCGTGTCTTGGCCAAGTAGCGGCGCATTATAAAGATTAAGTGAAAGTGCAGAAGTTATACCCTCTCCTAAACTAGAACGTAATTTTTCTTTATCTGTTGCTGTGCCCTTTACCAATTCGACGATGCCAGAATTACCAAAAGTATAAGTTATTACTTCAGAGAAACCGTTTGTGATTAATATTTCTCTCACTTTATTCGCATAATAAGTACGCTTATTTAGAATTCCTTGTCTATTTAATTTTGGAAGTACTGGGACTAATTTTTCGTATCCTATAATTCTCCCTATTTCTTCTGCAACATCTTCTTTTATACGAATATCTAATCGTTCAGATGGAACCTCTATGAAATAATTATCTGCCTCATTTGAAACAATGTTAAATGCCAGTCTCTTTAGTGTATCTACTATATCTCTACTAGTATAATTTGCTCCAAGGATTTTATTTATTTCATTAAGAGAAAACCTGACTTTACCTGGTAAATCTTTATTTGGATAAATATCTACTCCAGCACTTGCTTTTGCATCAGGACAAATCTCCTTTATCAAGTTCGCGGTCATGTGCAAGCCCTCTTCGATTAAAGAATTTGCAATTCCATTTTCAAAACGCTTAGATGCATCTGTACGTATATCATAAGCCTGGGAAGTTTTACGAATCAAGGTTGGAGAAAAATTAGCACTCTCTAAAATCACACTGGTAGTATCTGACTTTATACCGCTAAACTTTCCTCCTTTTATTCCAGCCAACCCTAAAACCTTTTCATCGTCTGTTATTACTAAGGTTTTCTCATCTAATTTAAGTTCTTTATCATCCAGTGTAGTGAGGGACTCACTTGCTTTGGCGAATCTCGCGTGCAGAGTGCCTTTGATACTTCTGGCATCATAGGCATGCATCGGTTTATTAAGCGAAAACTGTACATAGTTAGTGATATCTACAATATTGTTTATACTTCTTTGACCTATTGATTCTAATCTCTTTTTTAACCAATCTGGACTGTCTCCCACAGTTATTTCATCGATACGTATACTCATAAATCTAGTACAAGATTGTGCATCATCGATAGCTACAACTGGTGTAGTTATTGTAGGACTTAAAAAAGAATCATTTTTTAGTATTCGTAAATCTTCTTTAAATGTATACGCGAAGTCAGCCACGATTTCGCGCGCCATACCACGGTGACCGAATGCATCATGCGCACGATTCGGAAGTACTTTTATATCATAAATAGTATCGCCGCTAACTGGTATAACTTCTTCTACTTCAAAAGCTTTCTTATTAAGCGCGTCTTTAATAGCCGCATCTTCTGGAAGAATTTCAACAATATAATCTTGTAACCATGATTTTAGGAATTTCATATATTTAAAATTGATTTACTAAACGCAAATCACCGTTATACAAAAGTCGAACATCATCTATTCCGTATTTAAGCATTAACATTCTGTCTATTCCACAACCAAATGCAAACCCACGATACTCTTTAGAATCAATACCACTTGCGTCTAATACTTTTGGATGCACCATTCCAGCACCGCCTATTTCTATCCATCCTGTTTGTTTACAAATATTACAACCAGTACCTGCACACTTAAAACACTGCATATCTATTTCATTTCCTGGTTCAACAAACGGAAAATAACTCGAACGAAGACGAATCGTTAAATTACTTCCAAAAAATTCTGAGAAAAACTTTTCGATAATTCCTATCATCATCGCAAGCGAAGCGTCTTTGGCAACATACAACATTTCCACCTGATGAAACTGTGCTTCATGAGTAGCATCTGTTGCTTCATTGCGAAACACTTTTCCAGGACAACAAATTGCGATTGGAAATTCTTTTCCTTCTCTTACATACTTTTCCATAGTATGAATTTGCAGATTACTGGTGTGAGTTCTAAGGACATAGCCTGAATCCTCACCATCTTTATTTTTTGTTTTTCTATCTTTTATCCAAAAAGTATCTTGCATGTCACGAGATGGGTGATCGGCTGGGATATTTAGCGCGTCGAAATTATGCCATTCATCTTCGAGTTCTGGACCATCTACTGTATCAAAACCCATCTTTGAAAAGATGTCGGAAATCTTAGCAATTGCAAGGGTTATTGGATGCGTATGACCTTTCATAAAACTACATTGTAACATATTTGACTGTATGTTAGTGTTAGTGTCAAAGTACGTTGAATATACCTACAACGAATTCATAAGGAGGTAGACAAAATGAAAGCCTACGAAAACAGAGCTGCGAAAAGAAATCGTTTAAAAGCACGAGGTCAGGATTTTTCAGGTCAACTTACATCAAATCCGGAAGACCAGGATTCAACTCCGGTGATCGTTCCGAAAAAGATCGTTGACAAGGAAAATGCGCTGAGGGGATTGATTTCCTTTCTCACGATTCCGTACAGGAAGAGACAACTGATCATGCTATCAGTTATAGAGTGGTTATTCCTACCATTGTGTGTGTTCGTTGCCATCTTTTCAATTCCAGTAATACGTATTGATCAAAAAATCAACTCGCTAAAAAATTCTGACGACAACGATCGTTCACTCATCCTTATTTTCTTCATGTCCATAGGTCTGATCGGCTACGGATACATAACCCTAGCATTGCCACGTTGGTATTCCACTGGAGAAAATCCCTTCAATGATACCTGGAAATTCTCTAACTTCTTCCTTGCATCTTTTTTCACAACAGTGTATTTCTTCTTATTACTGTGGTGCGGGACTGGAATACAAGTGGAAAGATCTTTGAGATTTTGGAACTTCCCATCAACGGTAATTTTCCGTTGGTTCGAAAAAATCTTAGAGGAATAGATGAACCACCCGACTAAAAACCCTGCTCATCACAGGGTTTTAATTTTCAAAATTTTGTTTAAATTCTTTTGTATCTTGAAGAATCCAATCATTTTTCCTATGAAAGAAAGTATCGATGATCGCACGACCAAAAAAAAATGGAATAAACAATGGATACACTACAAAAAATATCGGGAAATTTCTATAAAATTCTTGACTATCATCAGAAAGAGTATTGCCTATATAAAGGACTACTAAAAATATTGTAAGCATGAGCATAATTATAAATGACATAACTGTCGTATTAAAATAAAAAATATCAAAGTTTGGCATACGCAAATGAACCCCAACAGCTAGCCATCTTTGAATTGTATTTACAATACTAGAAACCATAACATATATAGAAAAAATAGAAGCATAAAATCCATAAAAAACAAAAAGGAAAGCCATAGGTAGAGTAAACATTCCAAAATTTCCATATTCTTTTTTAAAAAATAATTCTTTATAGTCAATTGCGTTTTCCAAAAACCCACGCGCCCAACGCAATCTTTGATGGAAAAATCCTTTAGGGGTATCTGGGCCAACTGTATAAACGAGAGCTTTGTGAGAATTTGCAATTTTCAAATGTGCCTTATGCATACGAAGTGTAATTTCAAAATCTTCAGTATTATGGGCTTTTCTGTATTCCCCTATTTGATTAAAAACTTCTTTTCTAAAAATTGAAAATGGTCCCGGAGTAACTTGTATTGCATCAAGTTCACCGTAAGTTTTACGTAAAAATACTCCCATCAAATATTCAATAGCTTGCATTCTTTGTATAAAAGTTCTTGGATCACGGATATGAATACATGGAGTAACTGCCATCACTTTAGAAGTATTTTCAAAATATGAAATGATAGTTTTTAGAGTTTGTGGAGTAACGGAAGAATCCGCGTCGAGACATCCGAAAAAGTCCGATGTGGATTTTTCAAGTGCAAGGTTAACTGCGTGGTGCTTCCCCTGCTTTATCTCCTTGTAAACTTTCACTAT
Organism: Candidatus Nomurabacteria bacterium; assembly: GCA_943354975.1. Lineage (GTDB taxonomy): Bacteria > Patescibacteriota > Minisyncoccia > Phycocordibacterales > UBA5272 > UBA11704. The sequence continues at coordinate 26,017 of CALRDS010000002.1, forward strand.
TTCAGGATTGTTATATTCATATATTTCTCCTATAGAATAAGTTCTATCTTTACTATTATTATCCACTACTATTATTTTTAATTTATCTTTAGGGTAATCGAGTGCTAATAATGAATCTAACGTAGCAGCAAGGGTTCCTTCTTCATTCCAGCAAGGTACAGCAACAGTTACTGTTGGATAATTGATTATTGTATTTTGTTCCTCTTTCTTCATCTTCTTTTTATTTTCAAAAAAAGAAGTAAGCAAAAACACTTGAAAATAAAGAGACAAAAACATAAATGGATACATTAAACCTTGAAGAATTTGATCTAACATAGAAAAATTAATACTGACTCCCTCCAGTTGTTGTTGCTGTAGTGCTAGTACTTGTAGCTTTTGTCGGAATTATTTTAGGGACTAATATCTTTTTTATTATTGGAGTAGAAGATACTACTTTTAAAGTACTTGGCAAAAGTTTTTCTAATTCTTCAACTGATTTAAACCCAGTATAAGTTTTATCCTCTATCACAAGTGCAGGTAACGACGACTTTACGCGATAGATAGTTTTCATAGAATCAACTGCTGTGAGCGATAGATTATAATCAAAAGAGTACACTCTCAAGTCTGGATATATTTCTTTCAAACGTGTTAGGACAAATCCTTCTTTTTCACAATCAGCACAGTCTCCTAAGTTTGAGTAAAAGTAAATTATGAAAACGGGCTTCTTTGCTGGACCACACTTCTCTGCTAATTTCTTTGAAAGAATATAATCCTTTATTTCAAGCAGTGAGTAATATTTCTTCAAATATAAAATGTCTTCGTCTGTCGCACCGCGCTCATTTTCTGTACGAGAAAGTTTATCCCCTAGAGCATTAAGTTCAGGAGATAAAACACTGTCACTCACATTTCCACATGGCACTTCTTTTAGTAAATCAAACTGCGTCTCGCTTGAAAGAATGTCTATAGCAATGTTATCTTGAATCGACTTTACATTTTCTACACGCTTGTCTGAGAAAAAGGTTGACGCAAAAAAAGCAGTTGCAAAGATTGCAGTGGTGATTACAAACGCAAAGATGTACTTTTTTGTTTCAAACATAATTGTACTCACTAAAGCGCTCAAAGCGATTAGGGAGCCAGAACTCGGATTCGAACCGAGGACCTACGGTTTACAAAACCGTTGCTCTACCAACTGAGCTATTCTGGCTTATTTCAATAGTGTTTTTAGCACTGAGAACGTCTTTTATCCTACCATTTTTGGGTGATTTTGTCACCTAATTTATTTGTCTTCTTTACTTTCTTTTTCCTTATCCATCTCCTGCTTATAAACCTTCAAATGCTCCCAAAAATGCGGTACCGTACCGCGATTCTGTACAGCATTTTTCACGAACCAATTTCGTGATTTTGCATACAACTTCGAAGACCATACATCCACGTGGCGCATGCCTATCACCATCAGATGAAATACATACTGTGAGATGAACTTACGCACATACACACTTCTCTTTAAACCAAGACGAATTATCGCATGAAGTGCGGCAGAGACTTGTGCTGGGCCATCGTAGTTTTCTTCAACTACGATTAAACCTTTTTCAATTCTGTAATTTTGTAATACAAGGATAGACCCTGCCGCGATTGCGGCTAGTATTCCACTTAAAACTAAAAGGAGTACTAGCATATTTGTGTTTGGTTATTTGATACTATAACGAGTGAATTTTATTACTTTTGTATTCTCACCAAACTTTTGTACTGCAGCCTGAATTCTTTGCTCTACAGTAATCGTTGGATCTTTTATAAATGATTGCTTCATGAGTGCTGTCTCTTCCCCTAATCCATCTTCATTATTTATCGATGTAGGAGACATAGCGCAAATATGCATCGAAATATCGTGAGCCAGAGATTTGAACTCTTCATTTTTTGCAACGAAGTCAGTTTCACATCCAAGTTCTAGTAATACTCCGATGCCACCGGATGCATGAATATACGCATCAACTATTCCAGAGCCGAGTTCACGGTCTGATTTCTTTTCTGCTTGTACAGCGGAAAATTCTGAAAGCACGGCACGTGCCTTTTCTTTATCTCCTCCTGCTTCATCAAGAGCTTTCTTGATTTGTGCAAATGAGAGACCCGTCTCTTCACGAAGTTCTTTTATTGTGTCCATAATTAGGTAGTTTTTAGTTTACAGTTGTCAGTTTATAGTAAATGCAAGATGCAAAATACTATGCTGATGGTTCGATTTGTAGAGCTGATTTCATAGCCTCTAGAACAAATCTAACAGAAGACACTGAACCATCATTTCCAACGATTGGGTAATCTATACCTTCTATTGTACAGTCGGTATTGGAAAGTGCAACCACAGGTATGTGAAGACGTTTAGCCTCCTTTAGACACATATCTTCATGACGAGAATCAATCATAACGATTGCATGTGGAAGATTTGTAAGTGATGAGATACCACCAAAGTCACGGTCCAGTCTATCAATATCGCGCTGAATAAGAAGCTGTTCTTTCTTTGTATAAACAGAAAGTTCGCCGGATTCTTTCTTCTTCAAGAGGTCATGAAGTTTATCGATTCTCTTTTTTATTTGTGGGAAGTTCGTAAGAGTTCCTCCTATAAATCTTTCTGTTACGTACGGTGCGTTTACAGAAAGTGCAACTTCTTTTACAAGCTGGCGAATCTCTGGCTTTACTCCAACAAAAAGAATAACTCTACCTGCATTTTTCATTCCTGACAGGAAATCGATAGCAGACTCTAACTGTTCCTTTGTTTTTTCGAGGTTGATAAAGTCAACACTGTTATAATTACCTTCTATGAAAGGTTTTACTGATGGGTGGCGGCGTGTACGAGAATATCCGTACTGAAGACCTGCTTGTGATAGAGATTCTTTATTTATTAACATAATAAGTTATTGGTTATTAGTTATTGGTTATTAGTTAATAAAAGAGTTGGGTTTAACCAACAACAAATAACTAAGAACGCATAACTGGGTTTATAAAACATTTTCCTCGGACCACAATCTTATATCTCCAAAGTATCTGTTTGATACGCGTCTGTAATGCTCGATATATGATGCTCAGGTGTCCAAATCCTGATTTGCCCGATTGGATGTAACAAGTGATATTCTAGCACAGAATCGGTGCTTTGTGAAGATTCTAATTTAAATACAAATTCTTTTCCTTTTTAATAATTCCTTAAAATCAAACACTGTATTTTCTTTCTAGAAAATCAGTTCCCTCTCGCGTCGTCACGCTCCGAGAGTTGATTTTAAGAAATTATTTAGGTTCATTAAAATATAAATAAAAAAGATGCGGACTTTTATCCGCACCCCACTTTGATAAACCGGTCGATTGACTAGACTGACGAAGCGTCCAGAATAGGTTGAATCTTTGCCTGAAATTCTGGAAACTTGGCAAGCATCCCTTCAAACAAGACATCCAAGCTCTGACGAACAAGTTTGATGTTCTCGCGAGTCAGTTGCGTGTGGTATGGCGTGCCCAAACGATTTGGCAAACTGCTATAAACACTCTCGCCAATCTCTGAATCGGTCTGCCACCCACCCTTCTCTGGTTGAGGCCACTTGCAGCAGAGCGCTCCCTGCTTCCCCTCAATTGTACTGATCGACCAGATTAATAAATCTCGTTGGCCCTTAAAAATAATAGAGTTGGGCACGCCTGGATCAGGTTGTGGGATCTTGACCAGTCCGAGTAAGGCAGGGACTAGCATTTCGATCTCAGCCCGCCATTTGTTGTGATTGTCCGAGCCGCTAATGAATCTGTCACTGAGTGAAGTCATTTCAATTTCCTATTTCTAGAGATCCCTTTCGGGAGGTTGATAGACATTTCTGCCTAGGGTTCTACCCGAACAAATAATATACTAAATAATGACTTATGTCAAGTACTTACTCCTCTTCCCCTTCTGCGAAATCGCCTTCAAATGATTGGAGGGCTTGGAATATTGGGTCGAGACTGCCAGCCATGATTTTTGGTAGTCCGTGGAATGATTGCTTGATACGATGGTCTGTCACGCGGTCTTGTGGGAAATTGTAAGTGCGAATCTTTTCACTTCTGTCCCCCGTTCCAACTTGAGAACGTTTTTCTCCGCGAAAATCTCTACCTTCTCTTTCTTCTTCTAGCTGGTCCAACTTAGCTTGAAGCATTTGAAGTGCGCGTTCTTTATTTTTCAACTGACTGCGTTCTATCGTACAACGAATAGCAATACCTGTCGGTTTATGAATCACACGCACGGCGGTTTCTACTTTGTTTACATTTTGTCCACCTGCGCCACCTGAACGTGATGTTTCAAATTCTATATCGCTTGGACTTATCGTTACTGTTTTTTGTTCACGTAAAGGCATAACAGATACTGTGATAGTAGATGTATGCACTCGTCCATTTTTTTCTGTATCTGGAATACGTTGTACGCGATGAACTCCACTTTCATATCTAAATGTATCCCACGCATCACGACCTTTTATTTCAAAAGATGCTGATTTGTATCCGCCAACGTCACTTACTGATTCATCAACCTTTTCAAAACCAATATGGTTGGCTTCACAATATAATTTATAAGCAGAAGCAAGTTCGGCTGCAAAAAGTGTGGACTCGTCCCCTCCAGCGCCTGCTTGTATTTCTAAAATTAAACTTTTTGGTTTCTCATCTTCTTCTTTTGCTTTCGTAGATATCTCTTCCATTTGCTTCCACAGATTTTCCATTTGTGGTTTAAGAACAAGAAGTTCTTCTTCTGCAAGAGATTTCATCGAATCATCTGCGAGGAGAGCTTCGGCTTCAACGGCGGACGCCGAAAGACGCTCGTATTCTTGTGCGAGATATACAGTGCGAGGATTTGATTTAAAATCGGATAAGTCCATAAAGTTTATAAAGTTCGTAAAGTAGAAAGTGAATTCAGTATATACGCAATTTAAAAAGTCAGAAACAAGATGAAATACGCGAAGAGCGCATTATTTTGGAGGAAAATGTACATTTAGTACATTAACCGACAAAATAATGCGCTCAACAAAGTAGTTCGCTTGGTTATGACTTTTTAGCTGCCATTCGCTTTTTGAACTTGTCCACTCGGCCAGTTGTATCCAGCACCTTATCCTGACCTGTATAGAAAGGATGGCAGGCAGAACAGATTTCAACTGAGATGTTTTCTGTAGTTGAACCCACTACATAAGTAGCACCACATGCACATGTGGCGGTTACTTCCGGATAATATGTTGGGTGAATATCTGCTTTCATAGTTTTAGAATACTAACACATTTACAGGTCTTTTGCAACACCCATTTACCTCTGTAATTTATCAATATCTTGCTGGGTTGCGTAGAGTTTACTCATCACAGAATTACCATATCCAGCACCTGCGCGTGACGCAGAACATGACCTACCAGAATAGTATTTACATGCGGCGTTTCTCTCTGCTACTTCATTTCCGGCAACTGCCCCCAAATCCATCAGATAAAGTGAAGTCGCGGTTATTGCATGGAACGCATTCCAAGGATCTGCCATAGACGCACCTGTAATATTTTCAATACGACCTTCAAATAATACCCAAGTGGATGGGATGAACTGCGAAGGGCCCATCGCTCCTCCCCATCCACTAGGCTGTCCACCACTGTAAGCTGCAATCCAACATGATATTGGAGTTTTCTGTGGATCACGACCAACTTTTGCCATAAGAGAAGTAAATACTGGAACATCTCGTGATGGATGCATCGTTCGAGGCTTGCCCAAGCCTGTCTTTATGCTTACACCCGAGCCTGTCGCATAATCACGCAAATAGCACGCACCAACATTCGTACCAAGAGATGATTCCTGCATAAGGATAGCCAAAATAAGGGCTGGACGTACACCTGTGGTTTTACTAGCTGACAATGCGTACTCATAAGCTTGTCCAAAAGAAATTGCCCCTGCATCACGCAGATCGAACAAGCGAGCTTTTATTTGTGCTGCCTCTACTTGTCGTGCAGCGCGAACTTTTTGATATTCGGCTTCTTGATTTTTTGTAATAGTTAAAAGACTGTTTTTTTCTTTTTGATTTGACTCCACTCTTTTCTTTTCAGCTTCTTGGGCAATCTTTTTCTGTGTCTCTTCATCTTTTGCATCTTCTAGTTCGGCTTTTACTCCTTCTAATTCAGTCTTTGTGTTCCGAATTTCTGTAAAACTTTCACCGAGCGCTCTATTTAAAGTAGCAAATGAATCCACGTCAGAAAAAAATGTCGACAAGCTACGTGTCTGAAAACCAAAATCTAGAAACGAATACTGTTCCATGTACCTGGCTTTGCGCAGTATTTGTGCGAGAGAGTCTTTTTCTCTTTCCTTTTTTGCATCAAGTACACTTATCCTTTGATTCTTATCAGAAATATTTTGGCTTAATTTTTTTATGTTTTTATCAAAAGCTTGAATCTTTAGTTTGTTCGCAGAAATTTCCTGAGTAAGACGAGTTATATCATTTTTAAGAGATGCGCCCTGATTTTTCGTCTGGGTGATATTGTCAGTTAAAGCTTTTATCTGATCTTCTAGATTCGCCAAATCACGTTCCAAATCTGCACGAGATTGAGCAAAGACTCCTACGGTAGAAAGACCAAAGAATACCATGGCAACAATAAAAATAGCGAGATGTCTTCTCATCTACTTAGTATAACAGGTAGAAACTATAGGCCGTGACACTTAGTCACGGCCTATAGTTTCTACTATTTTCGTTTAAACTTGTATTATTCAGCAGATTTTTCTTCTGTAGCTTCACCCGCCTCTTCTTTCTTACCCTTAGCTTCAACTTCAATAGCACTCAAGTCAGTTGCTACAGGAACTTCTTCAGTTTCTTCTACTACCTCTGTAACTGATGCAACAATATCATCACCACTTATGTGATAAAGTTCTACTCCTGCAGGTAAAGCAATGTCTCTTACATGAATAACACTATCTTTTGAAACAAGAGCTGAAATATCAACATTAAACTCATGAGGAAGAGACTGTGGCTCACCTTCGATTGAAAGTTCATGGAGAACTTTGACAAGAATAAATCCTTCTTTCACAGCTTGAGATTCACCAACGAATTCTATAGGAGTTTTTACATGCACTTTCTGACCCTTTTCAATTACATAAAAGTCTGCGTGAATAGGATTACTCTTTACTGGGTCAATTTGAACATGCTGAATCATGGCGTTTTCATTTCCATGTTCTGTAACAAGTACAATAGAACTAGATTCACCAGCACTGGCTAGAATCTTCTTAAATTCAATAGTATTTATAAAAATAGGAGTAGACGGAGTTTTTGAGCCATAAAAAACAGCAGGCATAAAACCCTCTCTAACAGTCTCTTTTGGTGCGCGAGGCATAGTAGTCATCTGTAACATAGTCGTGCAATTATACCTTATTTCTCCCCCTAAATCAAGCCATAGACTTTTGTAGTTTCTACTATCATTTTGGTGTGTGAAAAGTTCTGAACTACATGACTATGAAGCTGAGACCCCACTTTTTTAGCAAAATGTCTGTCTGTTATAAAGCGCTCAATCGCATCAGATAATTGGTCAATATTTTTTGGTTGAACGAGGAGACCAGTTTCCTCATGGCGTACAATTTCTGGAATTCCCCCAGTTGTAGTGGTCACAACGGGAAGCATGGCCCGTCCTGCTTCGAGTAATACATAAGGCAATCCCTCTTTTACCGAGGGAAGTAAAAATATATCGTAATCTTGCAGTCTCTCAGTAGTCGTAAGAGTACGACCAAATAGTGTAACAATGTCATCCAGATTATTCATATGAATAAATTCTTCTAGTTTTCTTCTATCTTCACCTTCTCCTTCAATAAAATATTTTATGGGTATTCCTTTCTTTACCAAAGTATTTATAGCTTTCAATCCATAAATATGTCCTTTGTTCCTGGTTAAATCACCTATTGTAACAATGTGTGTTTCTCTGGTTTTCTCACGAGTTCTAACGAGTGGACCATTAAAAGGAATTCCGTTATATACAGTTGTTATCTTTTTCCTAATAAAAAACATACGTCCTAGATCGTGGCCATCGCGATTACTAACTGCAATTATCCTATGTGCGAGTAGACATGTTACCCATGTGAAAAAATAAATAATCGCACGAATAAAAAAAAGACGATCTTCACGAAATGGGGCACCGTGAACAGTGACAATTATATTTTTTACTCCAAGTAATCTTCCGCAAACAACACCAAGACCTGCAGCCTTGGAACTATTTAAGTGTAAGATGTCAGGCTTTTTTCTTCTGATAAAAAAAAGGATGTCGAAAAACGATTTTATTTCTGCAAATATTTTAATATCGCGCTGTAAAGAAGGAAATACATGTGTATATATTCCTTTTTCTTTTAATTTTTCGATAAGCTCTCCATTTCCACCGGAAGCTACACATATATCATGACCTTTTGCATTGAAAGCGACGGCTAAATCATAAACATATTTCTGGGCACCTCCCCAGTTGGACTTTGTAATCAAGTATAGTATTTTCATTATTTAAGTAGTATGATATCACTATATGATTCTACGTCATACACCTGGACGACTACTGCTTTTCGTGGTGGACTGTTGTCTACTAGCAGGGTCGCTTTATCTGGCACTTTATATACGTACTGGGGATGCTCTTACACTAGCGTCTTTCCTTTCTTTCATACCACCTTTTGTGGTGGTTATGGCTGTTTCTGTGGCGATATTTTATAGTTATGGGCTTTATGACAAACCGACACTACGTCTAATACGAGAACTAAGTAAACGAATAGTTACTAGCCAATTACTCTCAGCACTGAGCGCCATAATATTCTTTTATACTCTACCAACACTTGGAATCGCACCAAAAACTATACTTCTTCTTTACGTAGTGATTTCATCCCTTCTCATGACCGTGTGGAGGAACTACGCTTTCTCTATAGTACTAAACTACAAGAAACAAAAAAGTATAATAATAGGAAGTGGAAATACTTTCAGACTTTTGGTGGATGAATTATCACGAAATCCACATACGGGAATAACTTTGATATCTGTTATTGACGTAGACAACTACGACCTATCAAAATTGGCTGACGTACTAAAAACGACTAAACCAAACTCTGTGATAATAGATATGCGCGATGAAAGAATAAAACCATACTTCGGGCATCTTTACACTGAACTATTCGAAGGCTCCGCAGTGCTAGATATAGTGGACGTTTATGAAGATATCTTCGATATGGTGCCATTAGATATAATCAATCAAGAATGGATATTCCATAATATCGGAGCATCTAGAAGATATGACGGAATAAAGAGATTGCTTGATTTAGTAATTTCTATTCCTTCATACATTTTCGTTCTTATATTTGTGTACCCTTTTGTTTACTTGGCTATAAAGGCAGAAGATGGTGGGCCGATACTTTATAAAAGTAAAAGAATAGGAAGATACGGAAAGACTTTTCTTTTACATAAATTAAGATCTATGGAAGATAAGCCAACAAATGAATTAAATGAAACTAAGAAAATTACAAAAGTAGGTGCGTTTCTACGCAAAACCAGAATAGACGAATTCCCACAATTTTGGAATGTTATAAAAGGAGATGTTTCTCTAATTGGCCCGAGAACTGAAGCACCAAACCTAGTTGAAGAATATAAAAGAACTATTCCGTTTTATAATATTCGTCACGTCGTAAGACCTGGACTTTCTGGTTGGGCTCAAGTTCAACAACATGAACCACCAAAGTTCGGCATAGACACTAAGCGTACATCAACAAAACTAGCTTATGATATGTATTATTTAGAGCACAGTAATTTCTTGCTTGACTGTGCAATCATTCTAAAAACTTTTAAGGTGTTACTAAGTAAGAGCGGAATATAGTATGCCACGAGCTCTTGTTATCGGTGGCGCTGGATTTATCGGCTCATATGTGGTCAAGGAATTACAATCTAATGGATACGATGTTCGTGTATTTGATAATCTCTCTACTGGATCACTAACGCGATTGCCTGCAGGAATATCATTTATTCAAGGAGATATAAGAACCTACGATGAGCTAAAAAGCGTTGTAGAATCAGGCGATATTGTCTTTCATTTAGCTGCATTTACAAGTGTGCCAAAATCTTTTGAAGAACCTCTTCTTTCTGGTGAAATAAATGTTCATGGAACATACAATGTATTCGAAGCTGTGAGAGAGAAAGGAGCGGTTGGTGTCGTATTTTCTTCATCAGCCGCAGTGTATGGGAATCAAGAAGGTACCGTCAACGAAAATACTACCCCCTCCCCCGAAAGCCCTTACGCATTTCAGAAACATATTGGAGAACAAATAGCGTCATTATATTCAAAATCTTTTAACGTTCCGTCATGTTGTCTTAGATATTTTAATGTTTATGGAAAAGGAAATAACGAAGAAGGAGCGTACGCGCCGGTGACCGCGCGATTTATAAAAGCCAAAAGAGAAGGAGCGTCCCTTCCTATAGTCGGAGATGGAAAACAAACAAGAGATTTTATACACGTAGAAGATGTAGCGCGTGCAAACAGATTAGCTTGCGAAAAACTAGTTAGTTCAAAAGATAGTAAAATTTATAATATTTCATCTGGTAAACCTTTTGTAATAAATGACATCGCGAACATGGTTGGAGGAGAAAAAACTTATATCGAAGCTAGAAAAGAAATAAAGAATTCTTGTGGAGATAGTTCAAAAGCAAAATCTGAACTAAACTGGGAACCAAAAATAAAACTTGAGGAAGGAATTAAAAATCTTTTACCATAATCCCCGGTCTTGAAGAAATCGCTTTAGATACGCTAAGCTTAGGAATTTTTCGAAAGAGACGTACACTTTAGTACGTTGATAGAGAAAAATTCCGTAGCGACAAAGTAGATGAAGATGATTTATTCAAGACCTACGAACTCGTTTTTTACGTGGTATTTGTGACCCGACCGCGCGTATCTATACATCCCCGCACACATCCCAAGTGCCAAACCCTCTGCCAATAAATGCGACCCGCCATAACTCATAAGTGGAAGAGGGATGCCTGTTACGGGAACTATTCCTATATTCATACCTATATTTATGGCTATATGAGTTAAAAGCCAAATAAGAACTCCATATGTAAACAAGGCCTCAAACGTAGAGTCTGCAACGAGTGCGTAGACAGATAATTTATAAAGAATAATAAAATAAAATATAAGTAGAAGTACCGCACCTAAGAAACCCCACTCTTCTGCGTAGGCTGCGAAAATAAAGTCGGTCTTATATTCTGGCAAAAAGTTTAGACGTGATTGAGTGCCGTAACCTATTCCCTTCCCAAGCAATCCTCCAGAGCCAACTGCTATTGTGGACTGGTAAGCGTTATATCCTGTTCCTCTAATATCTTGTAGTGGGTAGATGAAATTTAAAATTCTAGCTTTCTGATATGGTTTGAAAACGAGCTTCCATGAAATGGTTGCAATTAAAAGTCCCATAGCAAACACGGCAAAAAGATGCTTTTTAGAAATACCAGATATTAATACCATACCAAGCCAAATAGCAAATAACACCATAGCTGAACCCAAATCTGGCTGAAGTACTACTAATAGAAACGGGATTAACATATAGACACTGGAGACAATTATGTGACGGATATTTGCGATTTCTACATGTCTGCGAGAAAAATATTTCGCAAGCAAAATAACTAGTGCCAATTTCATCAAGTCACTCGGCTGAAATGCTACACCTGCGAATTGAAACCAGCTTTGTGCCCCTTTTGATATATGCCCAACTATAAAAAGTAAAGTGAGTACTCCTAACAAAACTCCATATATTGTCATAACAATACGTGTCTGTTTGAGAAAACGATATTCAAATCTAGAAGAAAAAATAAAAATGGAAAGTGTGATGATTATCCATAATCCTTGCTTTGTAAAATAACTATCATGTCCTTGGAAGGAGCTCATGGTAAGCAGCCCTGCAACCAAAACACAAATTATCGCTATAAACAGCGTTACATCAAAGATACGCAGGAAGGAAAATATACTACGTGGCATAATCGTTACCGGAAGGTTGGGAATGGGTCAAAAATCGGATACACCCTGATTTTTGTAGGAGTTATTCCAAAAGAATTGTCCCAAGTAAATGAAATGTTCTGAGAGCCTTCTTTGTCCAAGAAAGGAACAACTGTTTCTCCTGCCCCGTAGGCATTATCATCCGCGTCAAATAAGACTGTTCTAAGTACTAGATTAGATATTGCCACTCTTTTTGTATTTATAACAGTCGCATAGACATGTGGAATATCCCCAGCCTCATAACGACTATTTAGAATACGAACAGATGGAAAAGTTGGTAACTCATTTATTATATAATGTGGCCCATCAGTAATATCGAGAATCAACTCTTTAGGTTCTTTTGAAAGATTTATATTCTGTGCGATTATTGGAAATTCCCCATCAACTGGAACAATGGTTGTGCCGGACGCAACGGTAAGCACTACTCCTCTAC
>CALRDS010000003.1 GCA_943354975.1 Candidatus Nomurabacteria bacterium
CCCCATGCCTTCTCCCGAACTCTGCACACAACTCCAAGAAAAACTAGCATCTCTTCGCACCATTGAGAAAGAAATGCAAGATCTTCAGAAAAGACTCCTAACTGAAGGCTCTTCTTCGGTTGGTGAAGTAAAAAAGGCTTTTCTTGCAAAAAATACGAAAGCAAAATCCCTAAAAATAGACTTAGAAAAACTCCTTAGAGAAGCGTCCCCGGATGTACGTAAAGACACACCTGAATCCATTAAGAAACTCCTAAAGGAAATTGGTACTCCTGCTACCTTGGATGAATCGTTTGAGGGAGGCATAATTGCTCTTGAAATAGATAAAAAGACTCTAGAAGCATTAAAGACGTGGGATAAGGCAAAGGATGCATATAAGAAGGCAGATAATGCCTCTCCATCATGGATATGGGACGAATTAGACAATATTCCATACACTGCCCCAACCTCTTCATCATACGGTGTTCTCGTACTCAATCATGGAGAAACCACACCTGCACAAAGAGATAAGCTAGTGGCAGATTTAGACAAAAAAGGATTCCGTCCACTTGAATTCTCTGAATTGGTAGCACTCGGTATCATGAAGCCTGAATATAACAAAAGAAACGAAATACTAAATACATATAAGAAATACTCTCTGGGCGGTGATTCTCAGTCTCCGTGTCTCGGCTGGCCTGGCGTCGAGCGTAGCTTGGACGCGAGTGTTGTGTCGATTGTCTGGGGTGGGCGTAGTCGGTTCGTGTTTGTCCGCAAGTAGAACTTAGATTTTAGACACTTTGCTTAGGCTTTAGGCCTTTTGACTTTTCGAATTGAAAATAAGACTGGGAATATAAGAATAAGAAAGGGAGAGGTATACTGGGGAGCGAGAGTAGATAATGTATACAAGGGTACTCCTTTGTATCATCGAAATCAGTAGGCTGTAGGCGAGAATTTTTGCGCACATGTTGTACAAAAAGAGTGTCTACGGTGTTTCAAAAAAGAAATCTACTTGGCGCATATATATTGGGCATTATGATGCCGACTTAAATACAATACATGGTTGTGACTATGTATGGTGGGAAGCACGTATATATGCGAAATCTCTGGACGGTAATTCTCAGTCTCCATATCTCAACTGGAATGGCGACAAGCGTAACTTGAACGCGAATGATGTGTCGAATGACTGGAATGACTCTATGAATAAAGTCCTTATTTAGCAACAAAAAGTGACATAGAGCTGTAATGTTATAGGTCTTGTTTGTGTCACTTTTGTCACTTTTTACTAGTGCTCGAGACGCGTCGTTTCAAGTTCTCTTAAATATAGTAAAATGTCCTTACAGGGGTTGACCGACTACGGTTCTAACTCGAGACGCTCCGCCAAAATTGATAGTTTGCTATACTTAAGTAATAATATATGCCCCCAATAGAAAAACTTGAGCCGATGAGCAAAATGGAAAAGTGGAGTATAAAGACAAAGAATTTTTTAAAGATTAAAGCTATTTCTTATGGTGTGAGTGCTGCTGTTGGTGCGGGTGTTGGATATAAAGTTCAAGAAATGGAAAGAGCTGTGACTGGATATAGTCCTGACAAACATGAAAAGGTTATAAAAGATATTGCTGCAACAAAAGAAAAAGTAGATTCTTTTGAGGAATTCAAAAAACAACAAACAGAAAAAAGAAAAAATAGCATTAAAGAAATGGCGCTTGGGTTTTTGTCTGATATAAAAGAGAAGATTAAACAAAATGGTGTAGACCCTAAAAAATATTTGGAAAACACAGAGATGTACAGAAATTTGCTTTCAAAATATTATGATACTTTAAAATTTATAGATGATGTCTCATTACTTGCTCCAGCATTATTAATGTTTATTATGTTGGGTGGATTTTTGAGTAGAAAATTAACCGAAATGAAAGGAGATGCAGTTCAAAAAGAGCAGATTACTAGAATAATTGCAAAGATAAATGAGTTAGCTGATAATATTAACGCAATTTATGGACAAATTCAAAAAAATGGTCCAGAGTCTTTAACTGAAGCTGTAGCTGCAGACGTTAGACGAGTATTAATTGCTAGTAAAGAGGCATTTCCAGAAGCAGAATCTCTAATTGAAGATAAAGTTTCTCAAGAGCGAAGTAGTCTAGAAGAAAATAATAAAAAACCTCCAGAAGGTTCAGAATTATCTTAATTTGTTATCAACTAGTTTCTATTCGTTAGTGAAGATATACTTAACGATATGGATAAGAAACTTCGTGTAGCGATAAATGGTTTTGGGCGTATTGGACGTGCATTTTTTAAAGTTGCATATGATAACCCTGAAATTGAAATAGTCGCGGTGAATGATTTAGGAAATGTGCACAATCTAGCTTATCTTCTTCAATACGATACAGTCTACAGAGTCTCACCTTTTGATGTACATGCAGAAATACATGAGGATTCTAATGAACAATATTTAGTAATAGAAGGGGAGAACGATGTACGAGTAAAAGTCGTTCAAGAAAAAGATCCATTAGCTCTTCCATGGAAGGATATGGATATAGATGTGGTAGTGGAATCAACTGGACTTTTTACATCTTATGACAAGGCACAGGCTCATATAACGGCAGGCGCAAAGCATGTGGTTATTTCTGCTCCGGCAAAAGATGGAGCAGATGGAACAATATCTGGAGAAACTATTTTGCTTGGTATAAATGAAGAGAAGTTTGGAACAACAGAGATTACATCTAACGCATCTTGTACTACCAACTCCGCATCTCCACTTATCGCAATATTAGACGAAGCTCTCGGTATTGAAAAAGCATTACTCAATACTGTACATGCCTACACTGCCTCTCAAGCGATTGTGGATGGTCCTAGTAAAAAAGATTTTCGTGAAGGACGTGCTGCCGCTCAGAACATAGTACCGTCTTCAACTGGTGCTGCGATTGCTGTTACAAAAGCTTTTCCAAAGTTAACAGGATTATTTGATGGAATATCTATGCGTGTGCCAGTTCCTGCGGGTTCTATCGTAGATGTTACATTTATTGCTGGCCGTGATACTACCGCGGAGGAAGTAAATAAAATATTAACTGATGCATCACGCGAAGAAAGATGGAAAGATATATTTACAGTCACAGAAGAAGAATTAGTTTCCAGTGATATTTTGGGACTACCTTATGCATCAATTGCCGATCTTAAAATGACACGGGTGGTGGGTAATCTCGTAAAAGTTTTAGCTTGGTATGACAATGAAATGGGGTATACACATACACTAGTCTCTCACGTAATAAAAGCTGGTAAGTCAATAAAATAGACCATCTTCTTCGTTACGGAGCCTCTTTCGCTCGTCAACGTACTATTTAATACGTCTCCTCGCTCATTTCTCCGTGCCTTGAATATGGAACTATTTTATTTACTTATAATATATCTAGTTTTTCATCAAATGATATACTTTAAATATGAAGATTTATACAGCCACAGATCATGCGGGATTTGAACTAAAAGAAAAAATAAAAGAATACCTTGAAGAAAAAGGTCATGAAGTTTATGATTGTGGGGCTCTTACTTTTGAATCAGGGGATGACTATCCAGAATATATGGCTCGTGCAGCGGAGGATGTGCAAAAAGATTCTATGCATGCACCATCTGTCGCAATTTTGTTCGGTGGGTCTGGAGTTGGGGAAGCAATAGTAGCAAATAGATTCGCCCATGTGCGTGCAGTAGTGTACTCAGGTGGACCGCTTGATGTTATAAAAATCTCTCGTGAACATAACGATACAAATGTTTTATCAATAGGGGCGAGATTCGTTACAGAAAATGAGGCGATACAGGCCGTGGACTTATTTTTGGAAACAGAGTTTTCCCATGCAGAGAGACATGCGGAACGCATTATACAAATAGAAGAACTTACTAAATAATTTTTATGAACATAAAACCAGCGATTTTGCCACATAGTTTCGAGGAAATACAAGAAAAACTTTCTCGTCTTGATGGAGTGTCGGCACGTATACAGATAGATTTGTGTGATGGAGTGGTTGGTCGTGAGAAAACATGGATGCCAGATGGAACTGAATCTATGCCAGCAGGATTCTCGTATGAATTCGATTTGATGTTAAACGATTGGGGCGTGGCGACCATGAATTGTGTAAAGCTTGGTGCTAAATCAATTGTGGTGCACATGGATTCTTTCACAGATGAAGACATAAAGACACTAGTTGGATTCGTAGGACCGCATGGTGTGGCAATAGGCGTCGCAGTTTTAAATGATAAGTCTGTGGACTTTCATGCAGACATGATAAGAAAAACTCAGGCACTTTATCAAAATATTTTTATTCAAGTTGTTGGAATAAAAACTATAGGTGAACAGGGGCTTCCATTTGATGAAGAAACAACTGAACGTGTGAAATTACTGAAGCAACAGTTTGAAGGAATTGAATTACAAGTAGATGGCAGTATGAAGCCAGAAACAGGTAAGCTTGTAAAATCTGCTGGCGCTGCCACCTTGGTAGTAGGCACGTACATATTTGGTTCTGGTGATGCTATGCACGCTTATCAGGAAATGTCTGATATTGAATAAAAGTATTTTTTCTGTGCATTAAAAGCTATCAGCTATCGACTATTAGCTATATACTGGGTGCATGCATTCTCTTACCGATGTAGAAGTACAGGCGCTCACTTTACGTGCTGAGGATATCCGAGAAAGTATTATAAAAATGCTGGTAGAAGCAGGTAGTGGTCATACTGCAGGGCCCCTTGGTATGGCGGACGTTTTTACTGCTTTATACTTTAGAATTTTAAATCATAATCCCCGCCACCCGACTTGGGCTCAGCGAGATAGACTTATTCTTTCAAATGGACACATTGCTCCGGTTCTTTATGCGACGATGGCCCACGCTGGATATTTTTCTGTTTCAGAATTAAAGACTTTAAGAAAGTTTGGTTCAAGGTTACAGGGTCATCCACACAGAGAATCTTTACCAGGACTAGAAACTTCATCTGGTCCTCTTGGGTGTGGATTATCTCAAGCAATTGGTATGGCCCTTATGGATAAGCTAGAGAATCATAAACCGGATAGATATTTCTATTGTTGTATGGGAGACGGGGAATTAGATGAGGGGCAAAATTGGGAATCATTTTTACTTTTGAATAAATATAATTTAACTAAAGTAATTCCGATAATAGATCGCAACACTATTCAAATAGATGGTTATACAGAAGAGATTCTTCCGCTTGAATCATTAAAAGATAAATTTGAAAGTTTTAATTTTCATGTGATAGAAATAGATGGACATAATTTTCGCGATATAGTTCGTGCAACTGGTGCAGCAAAGAGTAGTATGGATAAACCCACAGTAATAATAGCCCACACTATTCCAGGTAAAGGAGTGACTTCATTTGAGGGTGATTATAGATGGCATGGAAAAGTTCCGAGTACAGAAGAGGGGAGAAAGGCGCTTAAGCAATTACGTAGTATGAATGGAAAAATAAATCTAGGCGAACTGTAAATCTATGCTAAGAACAACTTTATTTACACCTAAAGAAGAAGAAAAAACTACTCGTGAAGGATTCGGCGAGGGTCTTGTAAATGCGGGGCTTAATGATTCACGTGTTGTAGCGCTGTGTGCTGATTTAACTGAGAGTGTGAAGATGGATGGTTTTCGTAGAGAATTTCCACTTAGATTTTTTGAAGTAGGTGTTACAGAACAAGCGATGTCAGGGCTCGCTTCAGGAATGGCAGCTATGGGGTACATTCCATTTATGGCGAGCTACGCTATGTTTTCACCGGGGAGAAATTGGGAACAGATTCGTACGACTATTGTTTATAATAATCAACCAGTAAAAATAGTTGGAGCTCATTCAGGTGTTTCTGTTGGACCAGATGGCGCGACTCATCAAGCACTTGAAGATATGGCTTTGATGCGTTTGATTCCAAATATGCATGTGTTTGTACCTTGTGATGCGGTAGAGGCTCGTGTTATCACAGAACATATCGCAACTACAAAACACCCATCTTATTTAAGACTAACTCGTGAAAAAACTCCGATTATGTTGTCGGATGATTATGCATGGGGAAATGGTAAAGCTTATGTGATGCATATAGCTCAACATAAGCATGGAGGAAACTACGCACACAATGTCGGGATAATCGCATGCGGTCCGATTATTTATGAAGCATTAAAGGCAGCAAGAGAACTTGAGAAAGAGGGAATCGGTGCGACAGTTATAAATATGCCACAAGTAAAACCACTCGACACTGCATTTTTACTTCGCTTTGTAAAAGATATGAAAGCTATAGTTACAGTAGAGGAACATCAAGTATCTGGCGGACTTGGAAGTGCTATTGCAGAATTTTTAAGCGAACATCACCCTATACGTATAGCTCGTGTCGGTGTCGAAGACAGATTCGGTCAAAGTGGAAAAATGCAAGAATTGTATGAAGAGTATAAGTTATCCGCAAAACATATTGCAGATAAAGTTAGAAGTGTGACGAGATAGTTATTTCAAAATTGCGAGTTTAAAATTCGCGGGAGCTTTTTTCAGCAGTTCTTCGATTTTTTCTTGAGTTAGTAGTCCTTCTTGTGCACCAATATGTTGTTCTACATTCATACTGTTTATTGGGGCACGTAGTATCGCTTCTTCTGGAGTTTTACTAAGAGCTAAATATGACACGAAAGTACTACAGAATGCGTCACCGGAACCAGTGCGCTCAAGTGGGGGGACAGTATCAGGATAAATCGGCTCATAGTATTCTTCTGTAGTCTTCATATACGCACCATGTGGCCCATCTGTTACCAAAACTATTTTTGGACCAAGTCCTGCAATTCCACCTAATAAGACTTTGAAATCATCCGTAGTAATTCCTAATATTTCTTCCGCCTCTTCTTTATTTACACAAAAGACTTCAGTGCGAGCATATATTCTTTTTAGTTTTTCTTTTCCAATTTTTATTTGATAGCTACCAGGCTGGAATGCTAATTTTACTTCAGGATTAGCATCTAAATAATTTGCCAAGTCTTCATGTATAGTAAGTGAATTTTCTCCAAGAGATGATAAGTAAATCCATTTCGGTTTTCCAATATCTGGAAATGCGCACATAAAATCAGTGTGTTTTATTAAAATAGTTCTGTCGCTTCCATACCAAAGGACATAATGATAGTTCGTTTTCTTTCCCGCTTCAGTTCTGATAAATTTCGTTGAAACTTTCTCTTCTTCTAATCTTTTTATACATTCTTTTCCGTTTTCATCATCACCCACACAACTAACTAGAGCAGTTTTCAGTCCAAGACGTGAAGCTGACACCATAGCATTAGCACTGTTTCCTACAGCAGGAACTACGGTAACTGAGTCAAAAGGTATTTTCGCCCCATATGGAATACAGAGTTCTGCTCCTACGGCGGATTCTTGCACATGGCCAACAGAGAGCTTTATAAAAGCATCTATTACAGTGTCGCCAATACCAACAATATCAAAGGATTCCTCGGGATTCATACATTTTATTGTATCACCGGTAGGATGTTATACTCTGTTGATATGAAGTCTCTTATTCCTCAGTCCGAACAATATTTAGAAACCATTAATTCATATAAACAGCAGGGAAAAGCGATAGCACATTTTAATATTTCTAATTTGGATCAAGCACGCGCCATATGTGATGTGGCGGGAGAACTTAATCAACCAGTCATCATCGGAGTTAGTGAAGGGGAGAGAGGCTATATCGGAGTTGAGATGACGAGAAAAGTGGTGGATGAATTGAACCAAGAATATGATATAGCAATTTTTTTAAATGCGGATCATACATATTCATTTGAAAAAGTACAAGAAGCGGTAGAGGCTGGTTATGACAGTGTGATAATCGATGGAGCGAAACTTCCTTATGAAGAAAATGTAGAACTTGTAAAAAAATGTGTAGATTATGTAAAGGGTTATGAGAGAAGGACTGGTAAGCGTGTTTTGGTAGAAGCAGAGCTTGGATATATCGGTCAGTCGTCATCACTTAATGCAACCTTGCCTGAAGGTGTAACAGAGTCTAACTTAACGACCAAAGAACAAGCAAAGGATTTCGTCATCAGAACTGGTATAGATATGTTCGCACCGGCGATTGGAAATGTGCATGGCATGTTGGTGAACGCTCCAGAGCCTCGTCTTCATATTGATAGACTAAAAGAAATAGTTAGTATGGTAGACGTTCCACTAGTGCTTCACGGGGCGAGTGGAAATACAGATGAGGATTTAAAAAATTCTATTGATGCTGGTATTGCAATAGTTCATATAAATACAGAAATACGTAAAGCGTTCCGCGACGGTGAGATGGAATATTTAAAAGAGAATCCAAATGAAATAGCAGGCTATAAGTTTGGCAAAGAAGGGCAGGAAGAGATGAAAAAAGTTGTTCGCGCAAAAATGCAGCTATACGTAAAATAAAATGTATAGTTAGGGTTATCGATAATGGAAACTTTGATTATTGTATGATGCTCGCAATATATTCTCCGATATAGAATGCGATAAACGCAGAAATAGAACATATTATTATGGATTGTATTACTGTGCGGTAGATATTTCTTTTCAAGATTTTGCCACGTAGATATCCTATATAAGTGAATCCAATAAGTGTCAGAATTGTAGAGAGTATGAACATGGATAATGGTAACGTGGCATTCGCTGGTAGCGTATAGTATGCATACAGCGATGGTGCAAGTGGAAAGCATCCTATGAGTACAAAGGAGATAAATGTAACAAGGGCGCTCATTTCTTCTTCTTTAGGTGTAACATTTATACGTGAATCTTCTGACAGATAGTCAGCGGTTGCCATAGAAAATCCATCTGCTACTACGTTGGATACGCCAATGGCTATAAGCATGTTTATAGGAAGTCCTGCACCGTAGGCTCCGGCCATGAGGGTGAAATAAGACACTGCTCCATCTGACCCTCCGTACACAAGACTCGGTAGATATTTCTTGAGAATGTTCTTCATATAACTATAGTATATATGACAGTTCAGCAATAAGTATATTTTGTGATAGAGTAGGGACATGTCATTTTCGTTTGATATAGAAAAAAAATCTACTGAAGTTAATCTTGCTCGTGCAGGAGTTATTCATACACCACATGGAGATATACAAACCCCTGCATTTATTACTGTGGGGACTAAGGCAACTGTGAAGTCTTTAACACCTGAAGATGTCTCTAAATATGTAGGTTCACAGGCAGTTTTGGCAAACACGTATCATCTTTATCTTCAGCCAGGGGATGAAATAGTTTCTAAGCATGGAGGATTCGCCAAAATGATGAATTGGCAAAAAGATAATAAACCGCTTCCAACTTTTACAGATAGTGGTGGTTTCCAAGTATTTTCACTAGGGCAAGCACTCGGTCATGGTGTTAGTAAAATAGCTACTAGTGAAGAAATTTCAAAACGTGAAACTATAGAAGAAACTAGTAACCATGAAAAGTTAGCACACATAGATGATGATGGAGTGACTTTTAATTCTGTGGTTGATGGGAGTAAACATAGATTCACTCCAGAAATTAGTATGCAAATACAACACAATCTCGGTGCTGATATATTTTTCGCATTTGATGAATGTACTTCGCCACTTGCCCCAAAAGATTATCAACGTAAAGCTATTTCACGTACGTATGAGTGGGCTAAGCGTTCATTAGCGGAGCACAAGAAGTTGGGTGTCTCAAAAGCAACAGGTGAGGTACAAGCATTATTTGGAATAGTACAAGGTGGAGCATATGAAGATTTACGAAAAGAATCAGCTCATCATATGGCAGAGTTAGATTTCGATGGATATGGAATAGGCGGAAGTTTTACAAAAGAAGATATGGGAAATGCAGTTAGGTGGGTAAATGAAATATTACCAGAGAATAAGCCGCGACACTTACTTGGAATAGGGGAACCGATTGATATTTTACTTGGGATAGAAAACGGAATAGATACTTTTGATTGTGTTTCACCTACTAGGATTGCACGCAACGGCGCTATCTATACATATGATGGTCGTATTAATCTTCATAATGCAAAATTTAGAGAAGATATGTCACCACTATCGGACGATGCATCTTGGTACACACATAAGTATACAAAAAGTTATGTGGCACATTTATTTAAAGCAGATGAAATGTTAGCTTCCACTCTTGCATCGATTCATAATCTGAAATTTTTAACTACACTTTGTGAAGATGCACGTAAACATATTATTTCGGGAACATTTTTAAAATTCAAAGAAGATTTTATAAAAAGATATTACAAAACAGGGGAGTAGAATTTTTACTAGCCAAAATAAAAAACGGGGCTGCTTTCGCAGCCCACGTTGTATTTCATCATTCTCCGGCCAATCTAGAACCGGTTTCGCCAATCTTGTACAAGATGATGGTTATAGTGACGATTGTCACGAGGACGATGGGGATCATCCAGAATCCGATCCAGCTGTACCCGAGGTCAATCAGGATGAGGTAGGCGATTATCCTCGCCCATTTTTTCGCCCAGTCGTAGAAATCTACGATAAAAGGGAAAAATGGGTCAGTATTGGGATTCAAAAATTCCACCAACCACTCTTCATCTGAGACTTTTCTCACGATTGGCCAGAGCATCACGATTTGGGAGATGAACATCATGATGGTTGTCCATGACTTGTGGTCATGGATGAAAAGTATCGCCGCAGATGGCACTCCGATGAGTGAGACGAGTGCGAACGCAAAACTCATTTGCCAGTTCATTTAGCTTCTCCTTGGGGGGTGATGTTTGATGGTTTTTAACCCATCACCATCGCGCCGTTTTGTTGAATGAAGTTGCTGATTGGCCCGATGTACTCGTAGGCAAGAAACAGAAACGCCATAAGCAGCATTAATCCGATGCTGGCTTTCCAGAGTGATGACAGAAAGGTGCTTGCCAGTTGTTCGATTCCATCGTTGGATTCTGGTGATTCTGATTCGTAAGCTTTGTACGGGTCCATGTTTTTCTCCGTGGACGTGGGGGTTATATTTTCAAGGACTACTTAATTTTTATACTACAATTATAATTATATTTTGTCAAAGCGTTTGATAACAGGGTAGTAGAAGTTGGTATTATTTCGATAATAATCGAAACGCACAAAGTGCAATACCAACTTTCACTAACCCTGCAAATAAAAAAGCTCGGATGTTTCCATCACGAGCGTTCACCGATTTCTTTTGAGTGGTGGTTTTCGGTAACCACTTTTTTCTGCACCTAGTGCCTCTTCGTAATCGCGCAACCATTCTTCATTGCTTTGCAGACGAGGATCCTTTTCTGAATACTGTGGTGGAGTAGGCGGTTTATATACAGCTTTACTGCCATCGGTTTGTTTCCAGTAATCAGAACGATAACGTGCTTTTTTCACCTTCCAATTCCAATCCGTGCCTTCCCATTCTTCATCCGTGAGTTCGGTCCTGTCGAACATGTCGTTGAAGAATCTGGGGCTGTCGAAATTCACACCGCTGAGATATTCTTCAACCCCACAATTGGCCTCGTCAGGTTCCTCGTAGGATTGTTCCTTGTCCCATTTGGTGGCGAGCTGGAGCTCCTCATTTATCCACGAGTAGTCCATCATGCTTTTCCGCGCATTCTCGGAACATCGATGATGTGCGAATCTTTTGCACCCACTTTGCTGAAGTCACTCCTGTCAGGAGCAGGAAGTCCTTTGCATACCGTGTCCTTCGAATCCCCAGGCTGGGGATTTGCAGGTTGGAGTCTGCATGTTTTCTTGCAAGCGCAGGGATTGTTTTTCAAGGGCCTTCTCCTTTTTTGTGAACAGTTTTATGCTATAATTGTGAGTCAACTATGTCAAGCGAGTCTAATACAGAAAGAAAGCGAAAAAGAAATGAAGGGACCTTTAATCTGAAGGGGTTTGTTCCGGCTGGTGATCAACCAAAAGCCATCAAGGAACTCGTAGAAGGGTTATCAAAACGCATGAAAAGACAAACACTTCTTGGTGCAACAGGTACTGGGAAAACTTTTACTATTGCAAATGTAATACAGCAAATTCAAAAACCAACACTTGTTATTGCTCACAATAAAACTCTCGCCGCCCAACTCGCACAAGAATTTCGTACATTTTTCCCAGATTCCGCCGTCCACTACTTCGTTTCTTATTATGATTATTATCAACCAGAAGCGTACATGCCCGTGACTGATACATATATTGAAAAAGACGCACAGATAAATGAAGAGATAGATAGATTGCGTCACGCTTCTACTCAAGCATTACTCACAAGGAAAGATACAATAATAGTTGCATCAGTATCATGTATTTATGGTCTTGGTTCACCGGTTGACTATGAAAGAGAAAATATTAGATTATCAGTGGGGGATTCTGCTACAAAGGTGGGGCTTATGCAAAAATTTGTAGGTATTTATTATGAACGCACAAATGCTGATCTTTCACCTGGTACATTTCGTGCACTTGGAAACAGAATAGATATCATGCCTATTTCAGAAACTGTAATGCTTCAGATAGAAATCGCGGGAGGGAAAATTTCTCACATGCATACAGTGGATCCAGTTTCTATGAAATTAATAGAAGTAGTTCAAGATTACTTTATTTTTCCAGCGAAGCACTTTATATCAGACATCCCAACACGTGAGCGCGCTGTACAGACTATAGAAAAAGAATTAAAAGAACAACTCGCATATTTTGATAAAGAGGGGAAAATTCTCGAAGCGGAAAGATTAAAACGTCGTACGCGTTATGATGTGGCGATGATAAAAGAAGTTGGATTTTGCCAAGGTATTGAAAACTATTCACGACATTTATCAGGAAAAGACCCAGGGGTTGCACCAGACACATTGCTTGAATATTTTCCGCACGATGAAAAAGGAAATCCACTATTTTTAACAGTTATAGATGAGTCACATGTGACACTTCCGCAATTACACGGCATGTACGCGGGTGATCAATCACGAAAGAACACTCTCGTTGAGTATGGATTTCGACTTCCTTCTGCAAAAGATAATAGACCTCTGCAATATGAAGAATTTGAAGGACGTGTCGGGGATGTGATTTATGTAAGTGCGACACCAGGGAATTATGAACGCGAAATATCTTCTCAAGTGGTAGAACAAATTATTCGCCCAACA
This sequence comes from Candidatus Nomurabacteria bacterium, assembly GCA_943354975.1. Classification (GTDB taxonomy): domain Bacteria; phylum Patescibacteriota; class Minisyncoccia; order Phycocordibacterales; family UBA5272; genus UBA11704. The sequence continues at coordinate 13,049 of CALRDS010000003.1, forward strand.
GGATTACTCGACCCAGTACTTGATGTTAGAAAAGTAGAAGAAATAGGAAAATACCCAGGGCAAGTTCATGATTTTATAACAGAAGCGGTGAAGGATATAAAATCAAGTGGAAGAGTTTTAGCTACAACGCTCACTAAAAAGATGGCAGAGAATTTGTCAGAGTATTTGAAAGAACAAGGTGTGAAGGCAGAATATTTACATAGTGATATAAAAACAATGGAACGTATTTCAATACTTACAAGTTTCCGTAGAGGAGAATTCGATTGTTTAGTTGGAGTGAATTTACTTCGTGAGGGATTAGACTTGCCTGAGGTAACTCTCATTGGAATACTTGATGCTGACAAAGAAGGCTTCTTGCGTAGTGAGACATCACTCATTCAAACAATAGGTCGCGCAGCGCGCAACGTAAATGGTAGAGTTATTTTGTATGCTGATCGCATGACTGGTTCGCTCGAACGCGCAATAGGGGAAACAAATCGTCGCAGAAAAATACAAGAAGATTATAATATTAAACATAAAATCACTCCGACTACGATAAAGAAAAATATAAAAGATATTACGGAAGAGTTACAAAGTACTCATGAAAAAGCTGTGAATGAAGAGCTTCGTGTGGATCAAAAGCTTTTTGCGAAAAATCCAAACAAGTTAATTACACTTAAAGAAAAGCAAATGAAGGAAGCTGTAAAAATATTAGACTTTGAAACTGCAGCAATTCTTCGTGATGAGGTAGTTTTCCTAAAAGAAAAATTGTTAAAGGAAAGTACAAAAATAAAGTAGTAGAAATAAAAAACCGCAGTAGCTTGAGTATTAAAGACTACGCGGTAGGGGCCGCCCCGGACATCCAACCCTCAAGTCACTAGGGAAGAGCGCAACCTTTCGGGTACTAATCGGGGCCGGGGCGGATAATTACCAGTATAGCAGACCAAATTATATATGTCAAGTATTTTGCAAGCTGATTTTTAGAAGTGTATACTGGTCCCATATGAAAACATATACATACATTTTGATAGTAGTCGCGGTATTGGCAGTAGTGGTTTTAGGAGGATATGCATTTAGAAAAAATAGTAATACAGTTGTTTTGAAAGAAGAGAAAAAAGAATTCGTTAATATGAAAACATTTGAGGGACAAGTAACTAGAATATTTGAAGGAGAAAATAAAATCGTTTATAGTTTCGATATATCAGAAAATGGAACTACATCAATCAGTATGGACGGAGCTCTTATCAAAGTTACAGATCCAGCAGGTCTCTACGCTAGTCTTTATATGAGTTATGAAGGTGGAAGGGGGCTAACTCCTGCTCAGTACATTAATCAAGTTATATCTCCACATGTCGCTGTGATAAGTATGAAAGGTACTTCAACTATAGGATTATTTGATTGGCAAATAGCGGAATCTCCAGCTAGTGAATGGCATGTAACATCTGTACTAAATGGTCAGTGGTTGATAATTGTAGAGAATAAAAAGTCTTTGCATGATGACGTTCAGGAAACTCTTAAAAGTCTAAGGGCGAACTAAAATAGCGTTATAGAAAAAGCGACGCCGTAGGCGTCGCTTTTTGGTCCAATTTATGTTATAATCCCCTAGTTAAACCAATCTTTTATAATTTTATTATGTCTCCAAAGAAATCAGAGCGTGCCAACAGTCACTTAGATACTATTATCGTAAAAGGCGCACGTACTCACAATTTAAAAAATATTACCGTAGAGATGCCGAGACACAAGATGATTGTGTTTACCGGCCTTTCTGGTTCAGGAAAGTCATCACTTGCGTTTGATACTATTTTCGCCGAAGGACAACGCAGATATGTGGAGTCTCTTTCTGCATACGCACGACAGTTTTTAAACCAAATGCAAAAGCCAGATGTAGATGAAATAGTCGGACTTTCTCCTGCGATTTCTATTGATCAAAAATCTGCTGGACGTAACCCTCGCTCAACGGTCGCGACGATTACAGAAATATATGATTATCTGCGTGTTTTATATGCGCGTGTTGGAAAGCCATATTGTATAGAGTGTGGGTCTAAGATTCAAAAACTTTCAAACGAAGAGATTATTCATTTCATAATGGATAAAGTTAAGTCCGTTGATTATAAGAAAATAAAAAAGGATGTCATGGGCGTAGAGTTTTCTCATGCAGAATTACACATTATGTCTCCACTTGTGCGCGGTAGAAAAGGGGAACACTATCAAATGCTCTATGACATGCTTGGCAAAGGTTATACAGAAGCAGTGATTGATGGTGAACGTAAAAGTCTTCGCCAACAAATCGTTTTGACCAAAACTAAAAAACACGAAATATCTATTGTCGTTGACTCTATCGCGCTTGATGATTTTAAAAATAAACAAACAGAAAAGGACGTTCGTATACGACTTGCTGAAGCAATAGAAAGAGCACTACACGAATCAAATGGTTTACTTGAAGTGGAAATATTAGGGGAGAAAACTATTATGAGTAATAAGTTTTCTTGTGCGAACTGTGGATTTTCATTTCCAGAGATAGAACCTAGATTGTTTTCTTTCAACTCACCATATGGAGCATGTCAGACATGTAATGGTCTAGGTACGAAATATTTTGGTGGATTGGATGCTTGCGAAGTATGTGAGGGAAAGCGTCTGCGGCCTGAAGCGTTACATGTATATCTGGACGATAAAGAAAAAATAAACATAGTAGATATAACTGCGCTTTCTATAAAAGATGCCGAGGCTTATTTCGCGCGGTTACCACTTAGTAAAAAAGATCAAGAAATCGCATCTGTTGTTATAAAAGAAATACAATCACGATTAATATTTATGTTAGATGTGGGATTGGATTATTTAGCGCTTAATAGAAAAGCAGACACACTCTCCGGAGGTGAGGCTCAGCGTATACGACTAGCATCACAACTTGGTTCGAAGTTAGTTGGTGCGTTATATGTGCTTGATGAACCAACTATTGGTCTTCATCAGCGTGATAATGACAGACTTATAAAAACACTTTTACATTTACGTGACATTGGAAACACTATTATAATCGTTGAACATGATGAAGATACTATTTATGCCTCCGACTATATAGTAGACATCGGTCCTTTAGCTGGAGTACACGGTGGGGAAGTTGTTGTCTCTGGATACTTAGAAGAATTATTAACTGCTCCGAGAAATAAATCCGGTTCAGTGACGCTGTCATACCTACGTGGTGAAAAAGAAATCGCAATTCCTGTGAGACGTCAGCAGGATAAGGGAACGATCAGGGTAACAGGCGGAAATATTTACAATATTAAAGATATGAATGTTTCTTTACCGCTTGGAAAGATGACAGCTATCACTGGAGTTTCAGGTTCAGGTAAAAGTTCTTTTATGTATGAAATACTTTATCGTAACTTACTCGCTAGACTAGAAAGGAAACACAGAAGCGCGCAGGTTCACAACGTGGCTACATTTACTGGAACAGAATATGTTTCGCGTGTTGTACTTATTGATCAGTCTGCCATCGGACGTACTCCACGAAGTAATCCTGCAACATACACTGGTGCGTGGACTCATATCAGAGATTTATTTGCAGAAACTGAAGAGGCAAGAATTCGCGGGTGGAAGCCATCACGTTTTTCTTTTAACGTTAAAGGAGGTAGATGTGAAGCATGTCAGGGGAATGGTGAGATAGCAGTGGAGATGCACTTTTTGCCAACTGTGTATGTACAGTGTGATGTATGTTTGGGTAAAAGATTTATGAAGGAGACGTTAGAAGTGAAATGGAAAGGAAAAAGTATTTATGATGTACTTCACATGACAGTAGAAGAAGCACTAACTTTTTTTTATGATATTCCAGCCGTGTATGACAGAGTGAAAACATTAGCAGATGTCGGCCTTACATATTTAGAGCTTGGACAATCAGCGACGACACTATCTGGCGGGGAGGCTCAACGTGTAAAAATTTCTTCAGAACTCTATCGTCCACATGTAGAAAAAACTATTTATCTATTAGATGAACCATCCATTGGACTTCACTATGAAGATATCGTGAAACTAATCGAAATATTAAATAAATTGGTTGATAAAGGAAATACTATAGTACTTATTGAACACAATCTTGATATTGTAAAATCTGCAGATTATATTATAGATATTGGGCCAGATGGTGGAGTCGGAGGTGGTAAAGTTATTGCAACGGGTTCGCCTGAACAAGTGGCGTCAAATATAAAATCGTATACAGGGCAGTATCTCAAGAAGGTTTTAAAAAGAAGTAAAGATAGAAAATAATTTTAATTTCCAATTTTCGAAAATACAAATAAAAAAGCGGGCGCCGAAGCGTCCGCTGTGTCGCGCACTCCTTATGCACATGATAGTTGTTTCAGCGTCTCCGTACGGTTGCGCGATTGCGCGCGCCCCGCTGGGACACTTCTTCTTTTGCCATGTCCGCTGCGATTAGCTTAGCGCATGCGTTACGGAACACGGTTTTATTGAACATCAGAGTCGTTTTTATTTCACGACCCTTTGGCCCTTCCTTATGCTCGATCGATATGACCGAGCTGTTCACAGATAGCAATCTCTCGAACTCGCTTATAGGGTAACGTACTGTCCCATCGCAAGTATCGTAGCAGAATACTCCTTTTGCATCTCCAGAACACAGAATGAACACATCCTTTTCGAATTTCATTAGGACTTGTCCATTACCAGCGTGCCTATCGACGAGTTCAGTCGTCGATAGGACTTTTCCACCCCTAAGCTTGTCTAGGACTTGGGGTAGTAGGCTTTTCGCCATTTTTTTTAACAAAGTATTTCTCCCACTTCTGTAGATTGTTAACCTAACTAAGAGAGGTGCGCGCGCCCGCCCGCACATGCATAAGTTAGTCTTTTATAGTACAATACAAATCATGAAAAAGCAAGTGCTACCCACACTCAAACTCCCTGATAATCCGGGGGTATATTTTTTTCGTGGTAAGGAGGGTAAGATTTTATATATAGGAAAAGCTACATCATTACGTGATAGAGTGCGAAGCTACTTTAATCCGGACCTGATGAAAGTTCGTGGTCTACGTCTAGTTACTATGGTTACTATTTCAGATACTGTTACGTATCAAGAAACAGGCAGTGTACTAGAGGCATTATTACTTGAAAGTAAGTTAATAAAAGAAAATGACCCTATATATAATGCAAAAGAAAAAGATGATAAAAGTTTTACTTGTGTGGTTATCACTAAAGAAAAGTTCCCAAGAGTTTTAACTATGCGAATAAGAGATTTTGAAAAGAGATTCGAGAAGAACCAAGTCTCTGTGGTGTATGGTCCATTTGCATCATTATCACAATTACGTGACGCGATGAAAATAATTCGTAAGATGTTTCCATATAGAGATATTTGTGAACTAAATCAATCTAGACCGTGCTTTAATGCACAATTGAAACTTTGTCCAGGGGTATGTGTGGGGGCGATAACGGAGGCTGATTATAAAAGACACATTTCACATATTAGGAAACTGTTTGACGGCAAAAAGACAGAAATAAAAAAATCTCTGGAAAAGGAAATGAAAGAATATGCTAAAAAGTCTATGTTTGAAAAGGCTGGATTGGTTCGCAACACTATTTTTGCACTTGATCATATAAAAGACATAAGTTTAATTAAAGAAGATGAAGTATTGTCTTTTAAAAATAACGATTTTAGAATCGAAGCATATGACGTGGCGCATATATCTGGCACATCAAGAGTTGGTGTTATGACAGTGATGATTGGAAAAGAAAAAGAAACAAATGAATACAGAAAATTTAAATTGCCAGAGAAAATAAATGATGATTATGAAGGACTACGAGAAATTTTATTGCGAAGACTTGCGCATAAAGAATGGAGATACCCAGATCTTATAGTTATAGACGGTGGAACAGGTCATAAACAAACAGCTGAAAAAATTCTCGCAGGTCTCGGACTTAGTATTCCATGTGTTTCTGTAGTAAAAGATGAACGTCATAAACCAAAAAATATTCTAGGAAATAAAGTACATGTGGATTACCATAAAAGAGAGATACTTCTTGTTAATTCTGAAGCACATAGATTTGCAATTGGTTACCACAAAACCTTACGAAATAAGGTCTCATAATCGCATGCAAAATCTCATGTCAAGGTTTACTCTTGACATGACATTGAAAGACAAAAAGAGTGGCTTTTAGAATGTAAATGTGTAAACTGGATACATTAACAAATATGTAATTTTTAGCGTGTATTATGCCTATTCTACAAATAATTAAGAAGCGAAATGGGGAGATTGTGCAATTTGAACCAGGGAAAATCGAGTTAGCAGTTAGTAAGGCATTTTTGGCAGTAACACGGGATGAAAAGCTTGCAGTCTCTAAACATATCGCAGAACTTGTAGCTAAGGAGCTCGAGCTAGAAGCGCTTACTCGTGAAGGCTATGTTCCATCTGTAGAACACACTCAAGATTTAGTTGAGAAAAACATAATGAGTGCAGGCTTTTTTGATGTCGCTAAACATTACATCATTTATCGTTTTGAACACGCAAAGATTCGTGAAGTGAAAAAGCTTGAGACACTAGAAAAAGTAGAAGAGGGAGGGCTATTCATAACAAAGAAAAATGGGACTAAGCAAAGATTTGATATAAGTAAAATCGAAAGTGCAGTGAAGTATGTTATCTCAGGTTATGAAAAAGAAATAAATGTAGATCAAATCATAAATCAAGTAAAACTAGAAATTTATGAAGGGATGCCTACAAAAGAAATCAGTCGTGCACTTATCATGACGATACGTTCTTTAATAGAACAGGATACTGCATATTCATATGTCGCCTCGCGCATGATACTCGCACAAATAAATGAAGATGTTATTGGAACTGAGGTAATGGATTATTCAAAGATAGATGAACAGTACAAGGGGGCATTTGTTAAAGGAATACACCGCGGAGTTGAAAAAGGAATATTAGATACGAGGATGAATAACTTCGACTTGAATCGTTTGGCCGCAGCGCTTGTGCGCTCACGTGATGAACTATTAATGTATCTTGGTTCACAAACATTGTACGAAAGATATTTAACACGAGATATAGAAGGAGATGGAAAAATAATGGAACATATACAAGGGTTCTGGATGAGAGTCGCTATGGGAGTAGCGCTTGCTGAAAGAGAAATTGATCGTACCACTCGGGCCATAGAATTTTATGAAGCAGTTTCTACACTACGATTCGTACCGTCTTCTCCTACACTTTTCCACGCAGGTACAAAGCATGCACAGCTATCTAGTTGTTACCTAAACATAGTGGGGGATTCCCTAGAGAGTATTTTCAAAGTTTATGGTGACAACGCTCAGCTATCAAAATGGGCAGGAGGAATAGGAACGTCCTGGACTTCTGTGCGAGCGTCTGGCTCACTGGTGAAAAAGTCTGGCATGAAATCAAACGGTCTAGTTCCATTTCTTAAGATTGCAAATGATGTAACTGTGGCTATTAACCGTTCAGGACGACGTCGTGGAGCCACATGTGTATATATAGAGAATTGGCATTATGATGTAGAAGAATTCCTAGAACTTCGCAAAAATACAGGAGATGATAGACGCCGAACGCATGATATGGACACAGCACTTTGGATATCAGATTTGTTTATGAAGAGAGCACAAGATGATGGAGATTGGACACTTTTTTCACCGAATGAAGTACCAGAACTTCCAGAGACATACGGTTCAACCTTTGAAAAACATTACATGCGTTATGAAGAGTTAGCAAAGGAAGGAAAGATTAAAATCTTTAAGCAAATAAAAGCCCGCGAACTTTGGCGCAAGATGATTACTATGCTTTATGAAACAGGACATCCATGGATTACATGGAAAGATCCATCAAATGTGCGTTCACCACAAGATCACGCTGGAGTCGTTCACAATTCAAATCTCTGCACTGAAATCACGCTTAACAATTCTGTAGATGAAACAGCAGTGTGTAATTTGGGCTCATTGAATTATCAGCGTCTGATGCGTGATGGCAAGTTCGATGTGGACATGGTAGCAGCTACTACTCGCACAGCGGTGCGTATGCTAGATAATGTGATTGATGTTAACTATTATCCAACAGTAGAAGCAGAGAGAAGTAATTTCCGTCATAGACCGATTGGCCTTGGACTTATGGGATTCCACGATGCACTTTATATGATGAATATAAATTTCGATTCTGATGAGGCTGTGAAGTTCGCAGATGAATCTATGGAGCTCATTTCATACCACGCGATTTTGACGTCCGCAGAACTCGCTCGTGAAAGAGGGACTTATGCAAGTTATAAGGGAAGTAAGTGGGACCGCGGAATATTCCCAGTGGACACTCTCGCACTTCTTGAAAGAGAACGTGGACTAGAAATTCCAATTTCAAAAGAAGGACGCCTCGATTGGACCCCAGTGCGTGAAGCAGTACGTCAATATGGAATGAGAAATTCAAATACTATGGCTATGGCTCCAACTGCAACTATTTCAAACATCGCTGGTTCTGTTCCATGTATTGAGCCGACTTACAAAAATATTTATGTTAAGTCAAACATGAATGGAGAATTTATCGTTCTTAATCAATATCTAGTATCTGATTTGAAAGCTCTCGGGCTTTGGGATTTTGAAATGATTGGACAATTGAAATACAATGACGGCTCGCTAAAAGATATTCCTTCAATACCGCCACATATAAAAGATAAGTACAAAGAAGTATTCCAAATCGAACCATCATGGTTGCTAAAGTCAGCAGCAGCACGTGGTAAGTGGGTAGATCAGTCACAATCACTAAATATTTATTTCGCTGGTTCATCAGGAAGAGAGCTTGCAGGAATATACGAATACGCATGGTCTTTAGGACTAAAGACTACATATTATCTGCGCTCTCTCGGCGCTTCTCAAGTAGAAAAGAGTACAGTCAATGCTGCAGAATTCGGCTCTACTCATACACGTACAACCGGTGGAAAAACAACAGATGCAGTATCACAAACTTCAGTTCCTAGTCCAGTCTCTGTAGCGCCAGCCATGGCCTCCGCGGTTGCTTCATCAATAGTTTCGCCAGTTGCTCCGATTATGTCTATGGTACAAAATGTAACACAAGAAGAAAAAGTTCCAGTGCTCGCACAAGCTCTTCAGCAAAATAATCAGATGAAATACAAAATCACTGTTATGCCTGATGCCACCTGCGATGGATGCCAATAAATAGTCGAAAGTCTATAAAGTTCATAAAGTTAAAAGTGAATTCAATACAAAATTATCAACTAAAAATAAATCACCATGAACCCAACACCACAACCTCAATCAGGAACAGTTACACCCACAACACACAAGTCAGTTATTGATCGCGGTGCAGGACGAGTGGATATAAATAAACGCAAGATAATAAATGGTGAAGGGGCAGACGTGGTACAGCTTTGGCCGATAAAGCATAAGTTCGCATGGGAAGCATATAACGTCGGTAATGCGAATCACTGGCTTCCTACAGAGATCAGTATGCAACTAGACATCGAACAGTGGCGTGCACAGAATGTTTTAACAGCAGATGAGCGTCATGCATTTCGTACAGTGCTCGGATTCTTTACTACAGCGGATTCAATCGCAGCGAATAATTTGGTCCTAGCATTTTATAAACACATCACATCTCCTGAGGCACGATTGTATTTACTCCGTCAAGCATATGAAGAGGCAGTACATACTCATGCGTATCAATACATGGTGGAGTCTTTAGGACTTGATGGTACAGAGATATTTAACATGTATCGTGAGGTGGATGCAATTTATGATAAAGATGAATTTATCTTGTCATTCAATCAAGGAATCTTTGACCCACATTTCAAAACAGGAACTTTTGAAAATGATCAAAAGTTTTTAGAAAACATGTGTGTATTCTCACTAATTCTTGAAGGAATATTTTTCTATTCATCATTTGCAGTTATGTTTGGATTTCAGCGACAGGGGAAGTTGGTAGGTTCAGCTGAGCAGATTCAATACATCATGCGTGATGAGAGTAATCATATGAACTTCGGTATTGATATGATAAATACTATAAAGCAAGAACAGCCAGAACTCTGGACTCTAGCTTTTGTGGAGAGAATTACAGCGCTTGTGAAGAAAGCGGTGGAGTTGGAATATAAATTCGCAGTTGAAGTTTTCCCAAAGGGAATATTTGGATTAAATGCAGATGGTTTCAAACAGTACATTGAACACATTGCAGACAGGAGACTTGCGCGTGTGGGAATAGATCAGGTGTATGGTTCAGCCAATCCATTCCCATGGATGAGTGAGGCGGTGGATTTGAGTAAGGAGAAGAATTTTTTTGAAACGAGGGTTACCGAATACAAAACTGGGGGCACTCTCGACTGGTAGTTATTTCGCCAGAAATTACTTCATCTACTTCGTTGTGGAGCCTCGTTTGCTCCTCAATGTAGTGGTACCTACATCTCGTCACAAACTTCTCCACGCCTTGTATCTAAAGCAATTTCTTACGAAATAAAAAAGCCCCAAATAAATGGGGAAATAAAAAAGGGGACGCGCTTGCTGTTGCTTTGCGTCCCCCGCCGACTTAAGTATTTAAGACCATTACCGTGTTGTCTTACACCTCGGAATGCTTTAGGAGCTTTCTCGTCCCTTAGCACGCCAGACACGGGAGGAAGCGCGATTGTTACCTAGGCTTCACACCCTTTAATTATACACCCTGTGAATCTTTTGTCAACCCTATAAGATTTGAATATAAAAAGAAAAAACCGGGGGTGAGCCGGTTGCAGGTGTGCATCCAAACTAGGGATTTGGATATGGGATCGCACGCCTTAGATTTACTACTCGCACCAAACAAGTTGTGTGCGCCTATGGAAGTAGCCCTAGATTTTCACCTCCCGAGAAACGGGTATGGGCCTCACTACCTGCACCACGACGACCGGAAAGGCGTATTAATATATTAACATAAAAATAAAAACCGGGGAGGAGATGAGTCCTGCCCGGAATAAATTTATTGTTTCTTTGAAGCTTTCTTCCAGTTGTCGTAGAAGCATGCAAGAGTTGCTACGTCTACCCAGCCACCTTCACGGAATAACTGTTCTTTCAATATTCCTTCGACTACGTATCCGCAACGTTTGCTATAGGCGAGGCTTGCTTTGTTTCGCACATCGACGTGTGAAATGATTTTATGCATTCCGAGAGTTTCGAATGCATACTGGAGCATCACCATCTTCGCGTCAGTGGCGTAGCCTTTTCCGCGAAGATTTTTCTCGCCGATGATCGTTCCAGTTAACGTATGACGATTCACCCAGTCGATACCGTGCAATCCCATCACGCCGATGGTGCGACGATTTCTTTTAGTCTCTATCATCATCACTATGTCGTTTGGGTTTTTCGACAGGTTGCCTATCTTTTTAACCCAGTCCTCTTCTTCCATTTCCGTCATCGGAAATGTACGTGCCAGATAGACCCTCGTTTCTGGATCATTTATCCAGCGTGTGAAAAGCGGGATATCTGACATCGAGACGGGACGGAGAATGGTTTTCTTTCCGGAGAGGAATACGTTTGTCATGGTTGACTCCTGGTGGTTTAAAAGAACAGAGCATCACATTATGTGATGCTCTGTAGGCCTTTATTATTTATATATAGATTTCGTTATAAAGATTCACCCAGCATCACACAATTAAAATACGCCACAGGATTAATACCTGAGAGGTTCGCAAAACGCATATTTGTATGTGATGACTGTGTCTTTGCCATAATTTATTTCTACTATATATAAGTTTTTGTGTCAAGAAAGATTTTTTGGAACAGGGTAGTGTAAGTTGGCCTCGCACTTTGTACGTTTCGACATCAGACGAAACAATGACAACTTCTACTACCCTGAATAAAAAAGCCCCGCACGAATGTGCGGGGGGTGTCCCAAGTGGGAGGGGAGGGACAAAGGAGCTGCGGCAAAATCGGGGTAGTGTGCGCTTGTTATTCGAGGAAAAGCGCAACGAAGATCTTCATCATCGTATTTTCCGGGTTGACTGTGAGCACAAAGTACGCGGTGAGCAGTATTGCGAATGCAACTGCAACCACGAAGCTCAGCACCGGCTTCTGAGGCGGGTAATCGTTTTTCATGGGGTGTCTCCCTTATTTTTAATGCCGGATTTACCGGCGAACTGTACTCTTATAATATAGCATATTTGTGATGTTTTGTCAATATAAGTTTTATTATTTTCAAATTGACTTTAGATGAAAATACAAGTAGATTTACTAATGAATTCTTGATCGATTTTTTGGGGGGGATGCACTTGAAAACGAAATTGATAGATTTGATTCACGAGTACCCGAAGCCGATAGCTATCTCAGGGTGTCTCAGGGAAACTCTCAGCTCCTTGGGTTATCTGCGTGATGAAGCACCGCTTATGGTTTCTGAAGAGGGGGACGTAAGAATCTGGTTTAGAATCTTCGAAGGTAGAAAGTTCGTAGATGTTCATTTGGATGAGCCAGACTTTTCTTGAGAAGAGCTACAAAATTTTTGGAGTTCTCTTACCGAGGAATGGAGTAAGGCTAGCCCTGAAGAAATTCTCGCAGTCATGAATATGTTCAAAGATGAAAAGGTGATTGCTGACCTAAAAAGGGTTCTTTACGAAAAGGGGATGACTAGGTGGCATGCAAACTTTGCCCCCGCAACGTCCTTTCACTGATTCCTCTACGGTTTACATTAGATCCGCTACGGCGGGTTTTCTTTTTGCTATACTATTAAGTATGATAAATGTTTCGAAAAGTTTGCCAGATATCGCAGTCTTGCGAGGTGGAACAAAAGAATTTAAGAAGTCTCTCACAGATGGAGGAGAGGTGCTCTCTTCACTTTCTAAAATAGGATATCAACCACTCGATGTTTTGATTACTGATAATGGTCAGTGGACTGTGCGCGGAAGACCGACTGATGCACATGAAATATTTTCTAGGTCACATACAATAATAGACACAACAAGAGAAATAAATAAAGATTATCATGACCTAGCACGTCGCATGGGAATACCACTTATGCTATCGAAAGATCACAACATGACTTTAAGTCGTGAAGACATGTATAGAATATTACGCCAACAAGGAATACGAGTACCAGACACTATTACAATACGTGCGAGTGAACCACTTTTAGATACTGACCTTCGTGATATTTGGTCCACGTATCATACACCACTTATCGTACGATCTCTTCATAGAAATGAAACTGCACCATCTAAACTTGTTCGAATGTTTCAAGATTTGGAAAACGCCGTGCGTGATTATCATGGAAGAGGAATAGATGTGCATGTGATGACATACAGACGTGTTCCGACATCATCTGTCGCAGTATTACCAAACTTTCACGGTCAGGAACTCTACACACCACTATGGGTAGATACTTTCGCGGGTATTAATGAGATACCAAATAGTTCTGCAAATATGAGTGCACATCACCAAGCTCCACAATTTAGAAAAGATCAGATTAGAGAATTTGTTACAAAAACATATGACGCATTAGGATTAACTGGGCCTGCATGTATAGACGTTATTCAGCATAATAATGGATATATAGTAGTAAATGTAGATCCAGCACCTTCTTTTAGAAAAGATAGTAGATTTACTAAGTCTCTTGAATCAACTGGTTCAAGTATTGGTCAATATATTCACTCACACATCGTATCGTCATTATAATAATGTGTATTATATCTAGGCAAGGCTTTAATTCAGATATTGAGTCAGATACGAGTTATGCAAAATTTTTAAAACTAAGGCGTCCATAGACGTACGACGCAGGAATAAAAATTTTGCATAGCGAAGTAGATGGCACAATATATGGATTAAACAAAACAAAAAACGCGCCTCTGGTAAGTGTCGCGTTTCTTGTTTGTTACTTTATATTCAAAGTGACGTCTTTGTTTGATGCGTTACGGTTGCTTCTTCGGGCTTCCGTTTTTGTTAGCAATTGTTTTACGAATTACTTCCAGTTGTTTTGAAGCCGCATCTGCTTTTTTATCGGCATTGATATGATTGTCTTTATAATACATTCATATCTTTATAGACTTCAAGAACCTAATGTTCTTTTCTCTAGTACTAAAAGCTGATAATGAAACAACTGTCTACCACTAGTGTATCAAGCCCGTGACCTATACTCAAGGGTAGCAAGTAAAGTTATTCACATGTCCACTATTGGCTATTTGGGAATCCTAGACGATATCACAATCTTTAAGTAGGGTGGTGACTTGTCGTGGGTTGAGGATATGTACAATGCCTGATTTTAGTCCATGAATAGTAAATGACAAGATACGCACCCTACGAAGGGATAAAACTGTTAAGTTAAGGGCATTTAACATTCTTCGGATCTCATGTTTCTTTCCTTCAGTTAAAATAATTTTTATCGAGTACCCTTCATTATAAATCGCAACTGATTTCACCGGAGCAAATGTTCCTTCTTGAGTGTATATTCCTTTTTTCAAAAGTGTCACTACACGAGGTGTCGCTTTTTCTCTGATTGTTACGTCGTATTCTTTTTCACGAGCATGTTTAGGATTTAGTAGTGCATCTACTACACGATAGTCATTTGTGTAAAGCAAAAGTCCGTCAGATTCTTTATCTAATCGACCAACTGGCTCACACTTTGTAAGTTCTGCGATTCTGCCAGTTATTTCTCCACGAGGTTTATTATAAAGTGCGTAAACTAGATTTTTAGTAGGGGAGGATATTACGACAGTGTCTCCCTTTTTTAATTTGCTACCTAAAGTAGCAACTTTTCCATTTATGGTTATGTATTTTTTAGTTATGTATTCATCAATGTTACGACGAGAACCAATCCCTTCATCTCGAAGAAATACATTTATTCTGGCTGGAGTGATTTTGTTATATTTAATTGTTTTCATATAGTTTGGATTTGTGTTTATTTAAAAATTAAAAATTGAAAATTTACCTGGTATCTTTAAGTGGCATAACATAAGATACAGTCCAAAGTAGTACGGCTCCTAAAACTATAAACATTATTTGAGGCCTATCTATTAAAAATGGTGCGATGGCTACCCCAGTTGCTCCCACTAGAACCGTGGCTACACTTTTTGTGTTTGTGAAAAGTGCTGTTAGCGAAGCATCTTCTGGGCCTACTTTTTTGAAATAATAGGTGAACGCCATAGTTTCTACACACGCTGCACCGATTCTTGATATTAGTAGTAAAAATACCCAAATGCGTGGGTCAGGCGATGTGACTAAGACACACAGGAAAGTAGTGACGGCTAAAATAAGTAATCCCCCAATAAGCAGTTCTTTCTCTCCGAATTTTTTATCTGCGAGTAGTCCAAGTTCATATGGTAATACTACAAGGGGGGCAATTACAATTGGTAATATATAAGACAGATAAACGGCTAGGGGTATACCAAGCGTTGAGAGATATATCGGAGAATATATAATCATAACAGCATAAAAACACTCAAGCACTAAAGCAGCTACTAATATTTCGCGCAGATTTTTGTTTCTCCAAGCTTTCTTTAAGGCCTCTAACATATTTATACTGTGATATGCAGGCTCTTGGATATGATTGAAGTACTTCTTTAAGAAAAATAGAAATGGAATTAAGATAAGAGCAGATATGGTGTAAAGAGTTTCAAACGAAGTTCTACCTAAGATTGTTCCCCCAATAAGTGGGGATATAAGTATTCCAAGATTAAGAAGTACAAGAAATAACCCTCGAATACTTCCTGTTTCAGCGTGTTTACTAAAGCTCTCTATAAATACATTTAGACATATGTATAGAAGCATTTGGAGAACGAAATGTACTATAAAGAATAATCCTAGAAAATAGGGATGTTCTGTGACTCCAAAAAGATAAGTAAAAATAATTTCCAATATAACTAAGGCAAAAGTAAAAGAATAGGTGTGATACTTTTTTATGTATTTAGCTACAGAAATTGATGCCCACAGAGACCCAAGACTTCCAAGCATATAAAGCAGACTCACCATCGAAGAATTGAAGTACTGGTGAAGGTATGATGAAGTAGCATAAAGTGGGATTCCGTAATGTAGTGCGTACAGTATAGTCAGCATGTACGTAACGACCAGGAGTTTATTTCGGACTATGTCGTGCATTAGGATAGTTTACAGTTTTTGGCTGTTAGTTTCCAGTGAAAAACTTAAGCGCCGCCCTTAGGGCGGCGCTTAACTAAAAACTGACAACTGTAAACTGAAAACTATACTGATATAATTACTGGTATTATCACAGGGCGTTTAGCAGTCTTTTGGAGTAAGAATTTTGTCGTAGCTTCTGCCACGTCTTGCTTCATTTGGTCTAGATTCATAAATCCACCCCGCGCAAGTGCATCATTGATAACTTTCTTAGTTAGCAGACGCGTCTGATAAAGCAGATCTTGAGATTCTTTTAGATAAACGAATCCACGAGAAATCAAGTCAGGGGATTTCTTAAGTGTATGTGTATGACTATCGATAACGCCGATGACCACAAACATACCATCTTCTGCAAGAGTCTGACGGTCACGCATAACCACATCTTGGATTTTACCGACAGATGTTCCATCAACCACAATCATTTCCCCAGGAGCCTTTTCTTTTAGGGTTGTAATCTTATTTCCACCGTCTTGTATTTCAATAATCATTCCATTATCCGCAATCACAATGTTTTCTTCAGGCATTCCTAACTTTCTTTCCAAATCAGCGTGCACTCGGTGCATGTAGTGGTATCCGTGAACAGGGATGAAGAATTTCGGATGAATCTTTCGGTGAATCCAAATTAGCTCTTCAGCATTAGCATGACCTGAGGAGTGTACGTCAGATGTCCTGTAGTGAATAAGGTGAGCTCCTTGTCGAGAAAGTTTATCTTTCAAGTTCTGAACATTACGTTCATTTCCTGGAACAATAGAAGAAGACATGAGAATAGTATCACGCATACTTAAACGGATGAACTTATGAGTTTTGTTCCCAATGCGACCAAGAGCAGCAAATTCTTCGCCTTGTGCGCCAGTTGCTAGAATAACAATTTTGTTCTCCGGATAGCGTTGCATATCATCTAATGTGATAAGAGACTCTGGGCGAATCTTCAACATGTTCGCAAGTTTTGTAACTTCAATATTTGTCTTCATACTACGACCTTCCACTACAATTTTCTTTCCATGTTTTTCTGCAGTTTCTAGCATATAAAGCATTCTTTC
Source organism: Candidatus Nomurabacteria bacterium (assembly GCA_943354975.1). GTDB lineage: Bacteria > Patescibacteriota > Minisyncoccia > Phycocordibacterales > UBA5272 > UBA11704. The sequence goes on from CALRDS010000003.1 coordinate 30,149, forward strand.
TACTTGGCTGGCAAAAGTACTGACTATAAGTCTTCCCGGAGTGTCTCTGATTACATTTTCAATGTTTTTGAATACGACACGATCAGATATAGAGAATCCTGGGTTTTCACAGTTTGTAGAATCTGTCATCAAGAGAAGCGTATTTCGATTTTCGAAAACTTTATAGCGCTCTTCCTCTTCTTCTGTTGGTACTCCATCATCATGATCAAGTCGCAGGTCTCCCGTGTGTACGACATCACCAAGAGGGGTTTCTACAATTATTCCCATAGAGTCTGGGATAGCATGAGAAACTCCGAAGAAACGAACCTTTAAATCTCCAAAGGTTATTGTGTCTCCTTTCTCTACTACATTTATTGTAATCGGTGGTAGGTGAGGGAATTCTTCCTGACGCTTCTTTATCATAAGAGATGTGAATAGTCGGGCATAGAGCTGAGGGTTTCCAATGCGAGGCATAATATAAGGAATGCCCCCGATGTGGTCTAAGTGACCATGGGTTACGACTACACCTTTTATTTTGTGTTTATGCTCTTCTAGGTATTTTGTATTCGGTAAGATGAAATCGATACCCGGGGTGTGAGACTCGGTAAATTGAACCCCGCAATCAATTATCACGATTGAGTTTTTGTATTCAACCATACTCATGTTTCGACCGATTTCCTCTACACCTCCAAAGTGAATAATACGTATGTCTCCATCTTTTAGTGGTGGAATGTGATCGGTTTCTCTTTTAGATGATACAGTGGTATCGAATTTTGGTCCTACCATAGATCTCGGGGGACGATTATTTCGTCCGCGGGAACTGCCACCTGTGCGAGCAGGACCTGATGGTCTTCGATAAGGAGTTGTCTGTGGGGCAGGAGATATGACGCTTCCTTGTGCTCCTGTAGTTTCAGTAATTTCTGTTGTTGTGTTTTCTGGGTTCATATATTTATTGTTAATTGTTAATGAATAATATTCTCAAATTTTTCTAATATTTTTTTGTAATAAGTTTTTGGCCACACACTCTCTGTATATCTATACCAACTATGGATGAGTGCGAATCGGCTGGAACTATCAAAACTGTAAATAGGTAATATTGTATTTACTTTATCATTTGCTATATAAATAAGTGATGGTGCGAATAAAAATATTCCTGGTACTTCATCGGCAAATTCTTTTTTTACTGCTTCATAGGCTCTGATTCTCGCGAGTTCGTCTTCGCTACTTCGTAGTGTTTCTAGATTCACATCTAAATTTTTGCTGACATAATTTGAAATGTTTAGTCCAGGGTAACTACGTTGAGATGAATGCCAGAAAGCATAAAGATCGCCAGGGTTCTGAATAATAGAGCCAAAAAGTAGTGCTTGGAAATCTCGTTCCTTTATAACGGCTTGGTTTAAGTCAGCTACTTCGTATATAGCAATAGTGGTTTTTACACCTATCGCTTCCCAATTTTCTTTTATCATGTTTGCAGTGTGTTTCATTTCCTCTGTATTTGCTGTCGTAAGTGTTATTTCTAAAGTACTAGAAGCCTTCTTCATAACTTTGCTCTTCTTTAGAAGGGTGCGAGCTTTTTCTACATCATATGTTGGGTAGGATTCTTCATCGTCAAATGGATAAGGATTATTTATTACTTTTCCATAGTTTAGTAGTACATCACGGACTATTGCTTCTTTGTCTATTGCAAGAGCCAGCGCCATTCGTACTTGCTTATTTGAGAGTGCTGTTGATTTATTTGGATTAAAGAATACTCTGAAACTTCTTGGGAGAAGAGTCGTATGTATACTACTTGAAGCGATATCAAGTCGGGCTATTTTTTCAGGAAGTATTCCACTGATTCTGTTCACGTTTCCATTTGTAAATGCGGATATGGCCATTTTTTCATTCTGGTAGGTTTCGATAGTTATTTTGTCTATATATGGACGTCCTAAAGTGTAGCTGGGATTAGACACAAGTGTGATGGTAGCCGGGATGCCAGAGTTAGTTTTTATGTCACTAATAGCATACGGCCCAGATCCAATGGCATGTATATTGTAATCACTTAAACTAAACTGCTCGTCAGTTAGATTTTTCCAGGTTGATTTTGGAAGTATTCCAATACTTAGAACATTCATGAATAAGGGAAATGGTTTCTTTAAAGAAAGAGTAAACTCAAGATCATTTTTCTTTTCTACGCTTACTCCTTCCCACTCTACACGGTGAGGGCTTTTTATATTTGGATTTTGTATGAGAGAAATAGTATAAATTATGTCATCAGTAGTTACGTGGCTTCCATCATGGAAACGGGCTGTATTTTTTAAGACAACATCGTAGTGAAGATGGTCTTCGCTTTCATTTATTGATTCTGCCATATCGAGAATAGCTTGGCCGGAGGCATCTTTTTTCGTAAGGCCTGCGTAAACTAATGCGACTAGATTCTCATCTTGGTCACTTGTTGCAAGTACCGGATTTATAAAGCGTGGAGTGCCGATTATGCCTTCGCGGATACTTCCTCCATATGTTGGTACGTGTATTAGAAATTTAGAATTAAATACAACTAAAGCAGAAAATATAAGCATTATAGAAAGAGAGCAGAGCAGAGCAAAAATCATAACCTTCTCTGGTGTAAGGGTTCTATATATTCTTAGAGCGTTTGATGCCCAACTATTTATGATTTTTTTATAATTTGAGATGTCCATAACAATTTAGTTTATAAAGTTTGAAAGTTTATAAAGTTTGAAAGTAAACCCAACATTGAATTTCACTTTATGGACTTTATAACTTGTAACTTTACGGACTCTTTAACTATCTAAGCTGCTACGAGGGGATAAGCAAGAGTTACAGTAAACAATACTGCCACGATAACCGTAAGACGGTGGATTGATTTTTCTGCTCCACGCTTAACAAGTGCTGCCCCTGTTCCTCCATCCGCACCGAAAGCGCCTGATGCGTCAGTGTTTGCTCGTTGTACCAATACGAGAGCAATGAGGAGAATAGCTAGTACTAATTGCACAATAGATAGCAAGTGAACCATAAATCTATTATATCACAAATGGATAAACCTATGCAATATAGGGGTATTTGGGGGGAATGGGGCGATAAATGTATGAAAATTTCTAAGGTCTAATTCCCAATGAAATTCGAGATTGTATTTTTATTAGGTTAATTAGAAATTAGGCTTTAGACATTTTTTTCAAGACTTTTAACTTCATCAACTATTATCGTCTTGTCTCCATTTCTGGTGTTTACCTTTCCGCGGATTATAAGGGGAGCATCTATTAATAGAAGGCTTTTGTATCTTTTGTATGTTTCTGGAAATACTGCCACTTCTATTACTCCACGGTAGTCACGTAATGTGAGTAGTGCCATAGCATCACCTTTTTTTGTATTCATTATTTTCATACGTTCTATTAATACCGCGACAGATACTTCTTTGCCGTCCGCGGTGTCGTGGTGTATTTTCTCTATGTTTATTCCACGAGACTCAATCTTTTCTTTCCATGGATCAAGCGGGAATCCCGAAACGAAAAGACCAAGCAGTTCTTTTTCCCAAGCGAGTTTCTGACTTGCTTCTACTGGTGGTGCTTTTTTCATAACAAAAGAAGTAGTATCTGAACTTGAAAACAAACTGTCTTGCATAACATTATCTTTTACTACGCTTTTATGGAAGCTTAAAATGCTGTCCATATTAGAAAGTATTTCCCCACGCTCTCCTAAATCGTCCAATGCTCCACACATAGTTAAAGCTTCAAGAGACTTTTTGTTCAAATTTTTGTGAGTGACACGCCTAATGAAATTTTCAAAAGAAGCGTACTTCCCATTTTCTTCTCGTTCTTTTATTATGGCATCCGATATGTCTATTCCTAGATTCTTAATAGTGTAAAGTCCGAATCTAATTTCTTCTTTTTTATTTTTATCTTCAACGATATTAAATCCACCTTGACTCATATTGATATCTGGTGGAAGTACATAGATATTCATGCGTTTACATTCAGAAACAATTTCTGCAATTTTTTCTATATCGCCGGATTCATTCGTCATAATTGCTGTCATATATGCAACAGGGAAGTTAGCTTTCATATATGCAGTTTGGTAGGCGAGTCTTCCATAACTTGCGGCATGAGCTTTGTTGAATCCATAAGCAGCAAATGGTTCAATGAGTGACCAAAGTAGCTGACTTTTTTTTACAGATAGACCGTGCTCGACGAATCCACTTAACAGGTTTTCTTTTTGTGCTTGCATTTCCGCGGGGATTTTTTTACCCATAGCTTTACGTAACTTATCAGCTT
>CALRDS010000004.1 GCA_943354975.1 Candidatus Nomurabacteria bacterium
CTAGCACATGCTACAATTAAGATTAAAGATACATGAAATTAGTCGAAAATAAGAAGTTACATCTAACTTAGATTATTGCCCTATATTTGAAACAACTAATGTCTTTATTCACATTGAAAATCTCTTGATGCTGACGTAAATATATCAAATTTAAAATTTTTACCATTTCTTTTACCGTTCTTGGATATGACACAGGCAGACCCACTATCGTCAGCTCGCACAAGAACGGCGTCATCAAACTTATCTGTATAACCATCAACAATCCCAACTTTAAATAATCTTAAATAAAATAACCAGTATTTGCCATCAGTCCTATATACCCAATTGTATATACTTGGAGAAACATACGTAAACTCTTCTGGATTTTTATTAAGTGATTCATTAAGTGATTCAATCTCTGTCTTAGTGGGTGTGTGATCAAACTTAATTCTTCCTTGATCTTGATAGAGCATAACTGCGACTTTTATTGCTTTTTCTGATGCACTAGCATACGAGAGCGTATCTGATGCAACAGTAATAGTGCCTGTTGCATATTTCTCACCTTTGCAAGCGGTGAGCGTCCCTGTCATTGGCAAATTAACATCAAAAATTCCACAACGTTTATCAGGCGTTATATAGCGCATGGTCACATATCTTTCCATGTGTGTTCCTAAATATGAATATGCTCCCATTTCCTTTTTCACTCGATCAGTTGCTATATCTGATAAATGAGCCAGCTCCCAGTCAATAATTTCAAAGTTACCCGATTGACTAACCATTATATATGTATATAGTGGGGCGTAGTAATCTCTGTCAAAAACCTTGCCATACGTCAAAAGAAATATTTTTACTTCTTCATTATTATAAAGGGCACTATTCAATAAGTTACAACTAATTTGCTGTGTTGGTATCTTTGTTTGTATCAAATTTGATTTCAGTAAAAATGATAACGTCCCATTAGGGCAATTATTAAACACAAAAAAAAGACTTATAATGCCTACCAACAGTATAAACAATACGCCTGCTATACACCTAAGAAATAGTTCCAATTTATTAATTATCATTAAAAATTAGTTTCCATTTTATAATACCATATAAATATATGGCTTCATCTAACTCACGTTTAATATGTTAAAATCTAGTAATGAAATTAGTCGAAAATAAGAAGTTGCATTTAACTTATACCATTACTTCTACTTTCGAAGCAGGAATAGAATTATTTGGTTTTGAAGTGAAATCTTTGCGTAAAAAACAAGGTTCACTTGATGGTGCGAAAGTCATCGTGCGTGGTGGAGAGGCCTTTTTAGTTGGCATTTATATACCTCCGTATCAGGCTGGAAACACCGTCGCCTCATATGATCCCTATCGAACTAGAAAATTACTTTTGAAAAAATCAGAAGTGGCAGATTTATACGGTTTAGAAATATCCAAGACCTTGACACTGCACCCTATTTCGTTGTATCTTAAAGGTAGTCTCATTAAGTGTGAGATAGCGGTGTGCAAGAAGAAAAATGCTCGTGATAAAAGAGAAGATATAAAGAAAGATATCAATAAACGAGAACTTCGAGCACATAACTAATTGGGGGTGATCTTTGGCTTCGATATAGTGTTTCATTTGTATGTTGCTGTGCCGAGAATGCAGGTGCGCTCGTAAACTTACCTGTAAACTACGTTGCAAACAAAACAGCAACACGAATCGCATCACCTTACGGTTTTGCATTCGTTCCAGCATTCGTCTAACTAGACCAATCTGGTGTCTCCCACATCTCTACTCATCTAGTTGTGGTGCAGGCATAATAATAGTGAGTGTAGGAAGTAGTGTGCATCAACTATTTCTGAACTAATGATGCTTAAGTACATAAAGTTTTCGTTTGTTTCTTATTTTGTGTACTGAAACAATACAAGCAAACTAAGCACCGTAGAAACATACATTGATTCAATATACACGGCGGTTCGACTCCGCCCACCTCCACAATTCCGAATTTGAAGAAAGATTGACCTCGCCCGCGCCAAAGGCGCGGGCTCGGACTGATGTTTCCGCCAAGTCCCGCCAAGGCATTTTGAATTCCGCCAAAAGCATTCCCGCCGCTACGCGGCGGTTCGAGCCGATGTCCACAAGAAAATCTTTCATCCCCAAAAGATTTTCTTGTTTAATGAGATTTCCGGCTTGGTTGGCCTCAATAATCCAGTTTCGCATGAGTTCGAGCCAATGATTACCTTTGCGTTCAAAATCACCCAATTTCTCTTCCAGTGTCCGTTTTTCCGCCATCAGCGTGTTCTTGCGCTCCTGATACTCTACAAGCTCCAGAGCTTCGTTTAAGTATGCGTCTGTGAGGCGATGGAGTCGCGCTGAAATGGCGGAAATATCATTTTTGAGATTTTGAACGAAAAGGTCTGATGAGTGGCGGACATCGGCGTTTTCACTTTCAAGTTTCTTCAGATATGCGTCCCGCCACTCATCAGGCAAAGAAACTTTTTGAACCATGTCTTGCACTTGTCGCGTCAGTTCTTCTTCCCGCAAAAAACGAGTTTGCGTACATTTTTGAGAGCGGCTTTTGAAAGTGCAGTGATAGTAGTGATAAACTAACCCACTTTTCTTTATCTTTCGTTCAGCCGTTATCGCGTAACCGCACTCTCCGCATACTGCGAATCCTTTATAGAGCAAACCTTTTTCCCCTCGTTTTTTGTGGGGCTTTCCATTGGCGACAAGTGCATCTTGGATTTTGTCAAAAAGTTTCTTTGAAATCATTGGCTTATGCGAACCTTGATGTACCTCGCCTCGGTACTGGAAATGTCCGTAGTAAAAGGGATTTTTCAAAATATGTTCTACCGAGGCGAGAACGAGTGGCTTACCGCTTCTCGCGCCAACCAAGTCGAGAGAAAACATTTTGCGCTGAATAGCCGTGAGCGTATATTTTCCCGTAGCAAAAGCCCCTAAACACTCCTTCACTTTATGAAAAGTTTTCTTATCTGGCTCAATCGTTCGCAAACGAGGTTCGTTGAAATAGCCGAGAGGGGCTTTTGCCGATAATTCACCACGGCGTATTTTCTGGCGAATACCGCGCAAAATGTTTTCTCTTAAATTGTCGGTGTAATATTTTGCTTGTCCGAAGGCGACACTCAACATAAATTTTCCCTGCGGTGTCGCTTCAAACCAAAATGTCGGGAATTTTAGCGCAACGATTTTTAAAGTATCAACAAAATAGATGACCTTGCCTCCGTCAATACTATTTCTTGCTAAACGGTCTGGATTCCACGCTAAAATTCCCGACGCAGAACCTTTTTCAATTTCGCCAAGCATTTCGTTGAAAATCTCTCTACCCGGCTCTTTGGCAGTTTTACTTTCGTAAAATTCTTTTACCACGAACAGATTTTGTTGCTTGGCGTATTCCCGAAGCTCCGTCAATTGCGCCTCAATACTCAAAACTTGACGCTCCTCGTCTTCACTAGATTTTCTACAATATATAAAATATTTGATCATAGCTTCGGGAATTAAATTGATAAAAGGTTTTGCATTACAACGACAATTTGTAATCTCATTATACATCGGCTCATGTGCCTTTGGCACATTCCAAGCCTTGCTTGGAGAACCGTCGCGTAGCGGCGGGAATGCTTTTGGCGGAATTCAAAATGCCTTGGCGGGACTTGGCGGAAACATCAGTCCGAGCCCGCGCCTTTGGCGCGGGCGAGGTCAATCTTTCTTCAAATTCGGAATTGTGGTCATTATACCAAAAAGTTCGGACTCATTTCCTGCAGAACCCCGACTGATGTACCACGCGCGGAGCGCGTGGTGGCTCTGGCCTAAATCGTACGCTCGACGAATCGCCCCGCCACACTGCCCGAGTAATCGAGGGCAGAACCCCGAAAGAAAAACACCCTTTCCTTTTTCAAAAGAAAATTCACCCCCACCAAACCAGAAATGCAAGGAGTGTTTTTTCTTTCGGGGTTGCCGAGTGAAGCGAGGCGGTGGCGGAACGATTCATTCTCGCTCAAAGAAAGTTCGAGCAAATGATATAATGACACCACAAAAATAAGAAAAGCCCTGCTTAACCGCAGGGTCTTTTCTATATTTTTGTAGGATGCCGAGGTAGCCCGAGGCGCCACACCAAATTAAATGCCAAGCGGCAGGCTACGAAAAAGTTTTTTGACGAAAAAACTTTACTTGTGGCTCAACTCTCGCCTTATTCAGTTTTGCAAATTAATTAATGTTACTGATACCCTCCATCAACCACAAGTGTTGAGCCCGTAATAAAATTCGCGTCTTCTGAGCATAAAAACAAAACAGCTTTAGCTATTTCTTCTGGACGACCAAATCTTTTTAAAGCAATTTGAGCTGTCTCACCCTCCACATAATCTTTTGGCAAGTCCTTATTTATATCAGTATCAATCCAACCAGGAGCGACCGTATTAACTCTAATGTGTGGAGCTAAAGATTGAGCAAAATTTTTAGTTAAACTGATTACGCCAGCTTTAGATGTATCATAGTCTGCTGATTCTGGAGAAATTGAATCGATACCGTTTGTTGACGAAATGTTAACTATAGATGCGCCTAGCCTATCTTTCATATGTGGAACTGTGTACTTAATACATAAAAAAGTTCCTATTAAATTTACTTTAAGTGTGCGCTCCCACTGTTCAACGGTTTTCTCTAAAATAGGTACGTCAAAAACTATACCAGCATTATTAACGAGAATATCAATACCTCCAAAATGTTTTATGGTTTCTTCTAGCATCCTCTGGACGTCACTTTCATCAGCAACATCTGCTTGAATTGCAATAGCATCCACACCCATATCCTTAATTTCTTTCACTACTGCATCAACTACTGCTATTTCCTTGTCACAATTTACAATAATACTAGCTCCCTCTCGTGCAAAAGCTAGAGCCGTTGCTTTTCCTATTCCTCTACTTGAACCAGTAACTAAGACGACTTTATTTTTAAATCTCATAACAAAATAATACCATGATTATTAATAAAACCGTGAAATGAGATGCTCTAAGGAATACTTTCTCCCATCTCACTCAATTCGCAACGTCTGGCTCAAATGTTAGACTAAATCACACTATGGACTTAAAAACCCAAATCACTCCCCTGGCACTCCAAGCAATAGAAGACAAAATCTTCCCTGGTTGTGTCGTTGGAATCGTAACTAAAAATGGAGAACGCCAAATCCTTCCTTTTGGGAAACACGCTTATGATGAATCTTCCCCGTCAGTTAAAGAAAATACAATATACGATATGGCTTCTGTTACAAAAGCAATTCCGACCGCCAGTCTTGCGCTTCAATTGATAGACGAAGGAAAATTAAAATTAAACGACAAGCTTATAGACTACGTTCCAGAATTCCGAAATTCTGATAGAGAAAATGTACTTATAAAACATTTACTCACATACTCGCTGGATGGTTATGGACTAGCGAGTTTACGAAAGGACAGTTTTCAAGATCTAGAAAAAATATTACTTACCCAAGATTTCGAAAAACGCCCGGGTACAGTTTTTAAGTACACCAATATTCCTATAGCATTACTTCGTTTTGTTATTGAACGTCTGCATGGAGAGACTATTGACTCACTTGCTGATAAACATTTCTTCAAACCCCTACTAATGAACCGGAGTACATTCTATCCCGAAAAGTTTTCTAAGGAAGAAATAGCGCCGACAGAAATAAACGATTGGAGAGGTTTAGTCCATGGTGTAGTGCATGATGAAAGTACTGCAATTTTTAAAGAACAGGGAAAGATATCTGGATACGCAGGGCTTTTTTCTACAGCACCAGATATTTTAAATTTCTTAGAAATGCTTTTACATAAAGGAACACTTGACGGTAGACAATATTTCTCAGAAAAAATTATATCTGAAATGAATACTAACCAAATACCCGAACTTAATGATTTTATGGGCCTCGGGTGGGAACTTAATCAACCCAGATTTATGGGGGAATATTGTACACCTAATACTTTTGGCAAAACAGGATTTACTGGAACACTCTGTGTATGTGATATTGAAAAAGGTATTGCTTACGTAATCTTATCTAATCGAACTTTTCCATCGCGCCCAACTGACGCAACAGGAATAAATAAATTTAGAAAAACTATAGGAGAAATAATTCTAAAAGCTTAGATAATTATTGTATACTTATCTAATGAAGAAAATTCTCTACGGAGTTATTTTTATAGGATTACTTACTCCCTCTTTTGTTTTCGCGCTCTGGTGGAATCCATCCACTTGGTTTATTAAAAAACCATCATTTCCTTTACCACAAATCCAAACAGAAACCCCTCAACCCATAACCAGCTCTAGCACTGAAACAGGAAATGGAACTACTACTTCAATACAAGCAGATATAGAAGAAACTATAAAACCAACAGGGTTTAACGTCCGCAAAGCAACAACAACTTTTGTTACAAATACAAAACCTAGCCCTACCCCAGAACCAACTTGCACCCTAAAAGCATCTCCCAACCAAATTTCAATCGGACAACCTTTTTATCTATCTTGGGTATCAACTAATGCCACGTCTTCGGATTTACAGCCAGACTATGGAGCCGTTTCGGTAAATGGGTCTAAACGTGTAGTTATAGCAAGTACTGGCATACCACACGATATGAATTTTACTTTAACTGTTTCAGGTCGTGGAGGGAAATCTTCTTGTTCAGTTTATGTTCCTGTCACAACAGGAGGAATTCCAATTGCCACGATTGACAAGAACTCTCTTAATACAACTGGAGGAATAGTAAATCTTACTGGGACAGCAGTTAACACCACTGGGATTATGATTGGTCTTGCTAGCTCAACTTATAGTGGAAGTAAACTCTGGGACACAATGAATACAAACAGTTCGTACTCTGCTATTACAAATGTCCCCATCACTATAATTAATGGAAAGTGGTCAATAACTTTTAAAGATATTCTACCTGGGAAATATTCAATACTTGTTTATGATAAATCAGTCACACATCCACTTCTTGTTGCGGGAGACCTGTATGTCACTCTGCTTCCTGGAATCGCCATCACCTCCACTGCTATAGTTCGTCCATCATCAACGAATATAAATATTCGTCATGAATATGCCCCAGCAGGTTCCCAAGTTCGTATAATAAATTCTTCAGGAGCCACTGTATGGAAACAAGATATACTAAACGGAGGGACTGGATTAAAAACTTTGACTTTACCCACAATACTTCCAACTGGTGTATATCTGGCTCAACTTTACGATGCAAATGGAAAATCTTTAGCCTCTAGCCGTAAATACTATTTTACTCCATCAGGCTCTGTATTATTTACGGCGACCCTTATTTCAACAAGTACTATTGCATACGAAATCTCTGGCACAGAAAAATATATAATAAAATTTGGTGACGGAAAAGAAACAATAGTAGACGCAACAAAAAGCAAGCAAACTGTTAACCATACATACAAAACAGTTGGAACATATACCGCGGAACTTATTGTACAGACTGGGACAATCGAGGAGTGTCTATCAACTTGTAGCGTAGGAACTGCAACGGTAACAGTAACCGGAAAAGAAGAAAGGAAGCTAACCATGCTCGCATTACCGTCGACAGGATATGCCCCACTTGTGGTTACATTTGCACTTGATAAAGATTTTTCTGGAAGCACTATAATATTTGGTGATGGGCAAACGATAGTGATTCCATATTTAGATAACAAATGTCTGGCAGACGCTGCTTGTGGAGACTCTCCAGTAACACTCGCACATACATATAAAAATGTTGGTGCTTATGGTGTAAAAATAACGAACCGTTTTGGGGAAAGTGCTGGCAAAACATACAGCGGCACAATCACAGTTACGAAAAAAACAGCAACTAGCACAAATGCGACATCAACTGGGCTTTAAAAGCCCTCTCCACGTTTCTGAGATTTATGTTATAATCTCCCTATAAAATCCCTTGGCAGATAAAGTAAACATCAATAATAATATTCGCTCACCAAAGCTCCGCGTCATTGGACACAATGGAGATAATTTAGGCGTTCTCACAAAAGAAGAGGCTATGGCCGCTGCAAAAGCGCTATCACTTGATCTCATTGAAGTCTCTCCTCATGCTGAACCCCCTGTCGCTCGCATTGCAGATTATGGAAAATACACATACGAAACTTCAAAGAAGCTAAAAGAGGTAAAAGCAAAGGCTCATATTACAGAAACGAAAACAATACAGATAAGTGTGTCTATCAGTGAAAATGACATCATGATAAAAGCCAAGAAGGCTGCTGAATGGATAAAGGAAGGCCATCGTGTAAAAATTGATCTACAGCTAAAAGGTCGTACAAAATATATGGAGGAAAAATTCCTGCGCGAAAGAATGGATAGAATCCTCGCTGTTATTCCAGCGGATTATAAAATTGCTGAGCCACTGAAGAAGATTCCGAAGTCTATGATGATAGTCATTGAGCGGGCAAAATAGACTTGAAACCGGGCTAAAAGTGTGCTAGAATGGCGAAACTATCTGTAAGGGTACGAATAAATGTATGAAGACAAATAAGTCATTCCTAAAGCGTCTAAAAATAACAAAAAATGGTAAAATCATCGGCCGAAAGCCAGGACTTAACCACTTTAATGCAAAAGCACCCCGTCGAAAGCAATTGGCTGGAAAGCGTGGCGCAGAATTTGTTATGAATGGAAAGGAAAGATCTCGTTTTCTACCTGGAATGCTAAAAACTAAGAAAGTATTCGTCCCTGCTAAGAACTAAAAAACTGTAAACTAATAACTATTTATATATGGCACGCGTAAAACGATCAAAAATGGCGATGAAGCATCGCAGAAATGTCCTCAAAGCAGCAAAAGGATATCGCTTTGGACGTAGTAAAAAAGAAATTGAAGCAAAGGTTGCTCTTCGAAAAGCTGGAGCGTATGCATTTGCTCACCGAAAAGATAAGAAGACCGACATGCGCAGACTCTTCACTACAAGACTAAGTGCCGGACTACGTGCACAAGGAATCACTTACAGTGCATTCATCGGAAAGATGTCAAAGAAAGGAATGACACTAAATCGTAAAATGCTTTCAGAAATCGCAAGCGAACACCCAGAAACATTTAATCGAATCGTAGAAACAGTAAAAGCATAAATAACAAAAGAGCGACCCTACGGGTCGCTCTTTCATTATCTATGGCTCCGATGGGTCTTATTTTATCATAATTTATATTATAAAAGATAATAGCTAAAATTACAATCTAATTCCCGTCTCTACATTCTCCTCCTTTTTCCTCACCATTTCTATCAATCTTTCAATCATAATTTTTGGGTCTTTCTCAAAAATTACATTCTTATTTTCCCGATTACCATTTTTTATTATATTTCTTATAACTTCATCTGTCGCCCACTCTCCCTCTAGTATCCCAAGGGGTAAATTTGCCTCCCACGCTACTGTAAACTCATGAATAGTACCAATACGCCCACAGCCGATAACTACCGCGTCTGATGACCTTACGAGCATCAAATCTCTTCCAGGGAATCCAAATCCAGTATAGATGACTGCGTCCATCGCTTTAAGCGGTAATCTGTACACTTCTACGTGTTCTTTCTTACTCGCCGCCGGCGATAGTCCAAACGATACACCTCCTGCTTCTTTCGCCCCTTCTGCTACATACATAGGAAAACCGCTTGTTGCTCCAGTCATAAGTTGAGCTCCTTGTCTTGCTATTTCTCGTCCAAGTTCTTTAGCAATCGGGATAATAGAAGGCCCGCAGTGAGCTATTTCTGCCGCTCCAGATACACTTATAGTGATTCTATTTGCTTTCATAATTGATAGTATATAGGTGTTAGGGACTAGGGACTAGTGGAAACCTAATCTAATTCAACAACATCTCCTTTTTCTGGAACTACTACAGGAACTTGATATGTTTCATGAAGACGTTGCCCTAAATAATAAGAACTTTTTGGCTCACCTAAAACTACAAAAACTTTTTTAAGAGTATCTGAGGTAGACTCGACAAACTTTACTAAATTATCCGAATCTTTGTGTGCGGAAAATCCATGAATGTTCACCACTCTGGCATTAACTTTTACGGGTACTCCGTGTATAAGAACTTCTTTTGCTTCATCTACAATTAATCTGCCGAGCGTGTTCACCGCTTGATACCCCACAATTATAATCGTGCTATTTGGGTCTGGTAAATACTTTGCCTCATGATGAACTATACGACCACCATTGCTCATTCCACTTCCTGCGATAATTACTTTTGGTAAATTATTCCCATTGATTGTTTTAGACTCTTCAGGTGACGGAGTTTGAACAAGTCCTTTGAATGCGAAAATGTCATCCCCACTTTTTATTATCTTTTCTATATTTTCATTAAACCAACTCTCGTACTTTTTATATACTTTTGTAATATTAATTCCAAGTGGTGAATCCAAGTACACTGGAACTTCAGGAATTTGTTTACCTTCTATGAGCTCATTAAAAGCCAGTAGCATTTCTTGAGTTCGTTCGATAGAGAATGCCGGGATGATTATAGTTCCTCCTTTTGCAATAGTAGAAGTAACTGCTTCTTTAAATATCTCTATTCTCCTGTCTTTATCTTTATGATTTCTGTCTCCATAAACACTTTCCATTACAAGATAATCTATTCCATGAAGTAGAGTTGTGTCTTTCATAATTGGAGATGGAGTATTACCGAGGTCCCCAGTAAAAGCTAGATGTTTTCCCTTATAAATTATTTCAATCATTGCGCTACCCAAAATATGTCCTGCGTCATGCAATATAATAGTCGCATCTCCATCATTTGTTTTAAATATAAATGGATTTTCATATTGAAGTGTCGTCCCCCACAAATGTAATGCCTCTAGTACATCTCTTTCTTCATAAAGTGATGGTGTGCCAGTCTGCGCTGCTTCTTTACCTAGAACTCCCATTGAGTCAAGTAAAATCAGTTCTGCTATTTCTCTGGTGGGCTCTGTACTATAAATCGGACTTCTAAAACCATCTCGTACAAGTCTCGGTATACGCCCAACGTGATCCAAATGACCATGAGTTACAAAAAGTGCATCGATGCTTTTTGTATCATACGAAAATGGTTCGCTATTTGTTGGAAGTGCGTATCTCTCCCCTTGCACCAATCCACAATCTATCAATATCTTTTTCCCGCCAAACTCAACTAAAAAATTAGAACCTGTCGGCATTTGTGCTCCACCTGCAAATGTAATTTTAAATGTAGACATAGGAATAGTTGTTAGTTTACAGTTTTCAGTTATTAGTTCTAGAAAAGAAAATATGTGCATCCATAAAACCTGCGCAGTTGTGTACAGTTCGAGGAACAAGTGAGGCTTGCGACCAAGATGTACAAAATAGTACTTCGCGGAAGTAAATGAGCGAAGTGACAAAGAAATGTGCCGACTGAGTAGGTTTTATCATTTTCGAATAAAGAGATATGTAATACTCATACCGACAATTCCATCTATTGTATCTTTTAATGTATCTACCCAACCACTCCAATCTCTATAGGAAACAATATCATTAATATACTCGTACATTTCCCATATAAACGCTATAACTAAAAACGATACCAGAAGTTTCCAGTAAGAAACTTTTGTACCTTTATAAACAAAAATAGCATTCGCTAATGAGACAACTCCCACACCACCTAATATATGCATCGGTATATCTAACCACCATAATTCATAATAAAGGTACGTTGGTTCAAACACGAATTTCGATAAGCAAAACAGTATAAGGAGATACAGGAAAGAGCTAACGATGTGCTTCATAAGATTCAGTATATCAATTACAAGTTAGCAGGCATAGGAACGAAAAAATCCGCCAAACTGGCGGATTTTTTCGTAGGGGCTCAGGACATCTTCCTGATGTTTTATGTCAGGTGGGTAGGAAAAGTATGCAACCTCAGCCACATATCAATATTCCATAACCCAAAGATGTTTTATCCAGAAAAATACCTAAACCCCTATTTTCATTATACTCCTATATATTTTAATAAAGCAAGTCTAGTTAAAAATCCAAATTATCTTTAAACTAATTTAGATCTTAACGATAGAACAAAGAGACAAATGAAATTACAAGAGATCCTAACATACATACGATTAATACAAATACCAAGATACGATGAACGGCTGATTGATTATTTGAGTTGTAATTTAAATGCCATTTACTTATTTTTAGCATTATTAAAAATGGTATAACATTTATAAGAAGTACAGCGAGTATTCCTTTAATAGTTACACCGCCATCAAAAGCCTTACCGGAAATAATCAATAAAAAATAAGCAACTGCTAAATACCAACACCACACTATAATTAAAGTAATATATTTTATAATTCCTATCTTAGGTTTTGGTAACAGATTATTATTGCCCTTATCTTCTTTTTCTATAGGGTCCATAAATTTACTCTAAAATCCCATCCATATTCACATCGTAAAGTTTTAATTCCTTGGCCTTTTGATATGTATAGCCGATATGAGGAGCAAAATATCGTAAATGCGCCGGTAATGGCTCAATACTTTCATTTTTATTTTTTGAACAAATAGTTACCAGACATTTCATGTTATAGAGTATATATCATTTATTTATACAAAAGGAATAAAAAGAAAAGGAATGTCCAATACATCCTTTTTATCTTATTGCATAGGGGTAATAGGAGGATTAACTGTAGTCACTAAGGGTTGCATTGTTTCTCGGTCACCACTAGACTGACTTTCAATTCCATTTTTATGCTTCTTATATATTGAAAAAGTGGTGAAAATTATGCCACTAACTAGAATTAGTAAAACAATAATGTTATGAAAAATAATAGAAATAATTATTGTAATTGAACTTAAGATAAACGAAATGATAAAACAACTAAATTTAATTACCCCACGACTAGTTGAACCAATAAGTGGGATATAACCAAGTAACGCATTTACTGGCTCAAGAATCCTGACAAGGGCTTTATACATTAAAATTAGACCAACTAATCGGAAAAGCCATTTAAGAAAAATATACTCTGTGTGAAGATACTTAATTCCTTCCTCTCTTGTACCAGAAAATAGTCGATACAAAGTAGTATTTTTTGTTGTTATATATTCGTCCACCATATCACCTGACAGTCGACCAAAAACTGTCCCGATGAAATCTGGTTTAACAACCCTATAACTAATACGCATATCCCCTACCTTTGGAGTGGTAATGGTGGTACTTCCTACTACGCCAGGGATAAAAATATAGCCATCGGACACAATTACAGTACTTGTCGCCCCACTTAAGTCTTCTTGTGTAATAAATAAAAAAACTGGCTCAGGCAGATTTATTTTTTGGGGACTAAACGTATACAAACCTATCTTAGAATGAGAAGCTTTGAAAGATTCGTCTTTTATTATTTTTTTGTATTACTGTGACCTTCCGGATGAACAAAGTCATCGGATTTTTGAGGATTATTTACCCATTCCGTTGTATATATTTCAGTATTTTTTGTAATTTCATTTCCTGTTCTGTCATTAGTATTTGTAGATATCTTTTTTTCTACCCATGAATAAACTTCAACCTTCCGCTCTAGAAGTAAAAAAACTTTAGGCTTTAAAAATAATTCATCTCCAATTTGTTCCTCGGAAGTTACTACTCCGGCTGTTGATATTAATTTATTTTCTAAAGATATATCTTGATTTTTAATTTCAGAATTTACTATAATTGCAGTTTTTGCAATTTTTGAAAGGTCTTCACGACCTTCATTCCAAAATAATATATAAAAAGAAAGTGGAAATACTAGTAACCCCCAAAGAACAGCCTTGAACGGGCTCATTCCGATATCTCCGGCAATTCCAGTTGTTTCACTATATCGATTTATCATTAGTATAATAATATCATGATGAATGCGTCTTTTAAGCAAATTAAAAGAAAATACCTAAGCGGCACCCGCTTAGGTATTTTCTATAATGGAGGCACTAAAAGATGTCGTATTGTTGCGCCAGATTATATTGGAGACATATGTTATTAATAACTATGTTCGTCCTACGACCTGAAAGCTTATTGCTACAATATGACCTCTAAGAGCACCTACGGTTATTATAGGCTTCTCTGCCAAGAAAACAAATGAAATAACTAAGAAAAAATACCTTATTTATAAGGTATTTTTTCTTCTCTATCCATTATTCTAAAATCCCATCCATATTTACATCGTAAAGTATCACATCCTGAATATGCTTATAATCAAACATCTCTTCAGGTTTAAACCACAAATTTATTTCAAATTCTGCTTCTTCTAATTTATCTGTGCAATGAACAAGATTTCTTACTGACCTTGTGCCATCATGGTCAGACATGGCGTATGAATCAAGTGCGTAGTCCCCTCTAATAGTTCCAACATCTGAAGTAGTTGGTTCTGTTCCACCAACTAATTTCTTAACAATAGCAACTGCTTGATTCCCCTCAAGAACTAATGCGATGACTGGACTTGCTGTCATATATTTAACTGCCCCACGAATAATATCCTTTCCATACTCAGCAGCTTCTTTTTCAATTGGGAAACCAGCTTTGGTTCTGTTTTCAACTGACTGAGTGCCTTTCTTTAAATACCACTCATCATTCTTATTGTAGTGTTTCCATACTTGATCTTCTGTTGCACGAAGCATTTTCATACCGACAATTTTAAGTCCCATATTTTCAAACCTTTTCATAATCTCGCCTATAAGAGACCTCTGTACAGAGTCAGGCTTTAAAATAACAAACGTTCTTTCATTTTTTGGGTGCATATAATTTTGAGAGTTAGACTAATACCTAACAATACTAGCAAAAAATAGTTATATTGCCAAAACTAAATGGCAAAAATTGATTTAGATACTAGGAGCTTAGAAATTTTTCAAAAGAGACGTAGACAATACTACGTTGACTGAGAAAAATTTCGTAGCGACAACGTAGATGAATTAATTTTTCACGTTTAGTGAGAGACGTATGGGAGAAGCCCCATGAATCTAGCGCGTTTAATGGCGTTCGCCAATGTTCTCTGATTCTTTGCAGTTAATCCAGTCTTGCGACGATTAAGTACACGAGCGTGCGGGTTCAAAAACTTCACTAGTATTTCTGTGTCCTTGTAGTCTATGAACTTAATGTTATTTTGGTTGAAGTAATCTTGTTTTTTCATAATTATTAAATTTAAAATGGTATATCGTCTACGTTTATTTGGGAATCACCATAATCTATCGTTTCTAATTCGGTAACAGCATTTGGTTTGGGCGAAGACTCTTGTGGTGATGAATAATCTCCTCCTGTTCCACCTCCACTTTTGGGACCAAACTGAACTGAATCTGCTACTATTTCTGTTCTGTATTTTTTCTCACCAGTTGTCTTGTCGTCCCAACTTCTTGTTTGAATTCTTCCTTCAATCATCACACCTTGGCCTTTCTTAAGGTATTGTGCCGATGTTTCTGCTTGTCGTCCGAATACTACGATATTATGGAATTCTACTTGTTCTTTCTTGTTCCCTGCTTGATCTTTATAAACACGATTAGTTGCTAAAGAAAAAGTTGTAACTTTATTCCCCGTTGGTAGAGACTTGAGCTCTGGGTCTCGAGTCAGATTTCCGTACAAATATACTTTATTTAGATACATATTTTTGGGCAGTTATTAGTTTTTAGTTATTAGTCTTTAGTAGATACCAATACAATACTGGTCAATACTTATATTCTAATACTTATTCTTTTACTTCGCCAGCAACCTCTTCTGGAAGAATATCTGGCATAGTCGTAGTGTCGATAATCGCATCAGTTAATACCTCCGGAGGTAATTCTGCAGATATTTCGGCTATGGTGTCATCTTCATTATTAACCAAAGATTCTACTTTTATAACTGGAGCTCTCTTTGTAAATACAGTGTTTTCACGAACTGTTTTTACAACAATGTACCTGATAATCTGTTCATCAAGTTTAAGACCTTTTTCAAACTCTTTTACTTTATCAGCATCGAGTTCGAACTTTATCCAACCGAAGTACCCTTCATTAAAACGAACATTAATATTATTAACAACGCGAGTCATCTCATAGGCAAGTTCACGCATATACGGAACTTCTTCTGAAATGAAGCTACCTCCTAGGGTAGCAATAGATTGCTTGATTGCGTTCCCTTTCTCAAGCGCCGCTCCTTCATCTAGTTTGTTATCAAAGATGAAAGAAATTTCATAAACACGGCTATCTACTATGGTTTCATTATTTTCAGTCATAGGGTTACACTCTAACACAAAATCAGACAAAAGAAAAGGTCTAGACTCCAAACACCCTTTTAGCATTCTCTAATAACTGTATACGTACTTCTTCGATATGTTGCTCACGCAAAACTGCAATACGAGCCACTGTCTCTTGTACATACATCGGCGTATTTCTCTGTCCACGAAATGGTACTGGAGTTGCGTATGGACTGTCAGTTTCTGCGTGCATCATGTTTAGTGGAATAAATCTCACCACATCATCATAATCATGGGTGAAAGTAATGACACCTGAGAAACTCATGGTGAACCCGATATCAATAAATCTTTTCGCAATTTCAATATTTCCTACAAAAAAGTGAGCATTTCCTCGCAGTTTTTTCCCATGCTTTTTGTGTTCAGATTCGAGTATTCCTAACATATCCTCGTACGCATCCATACTACCTTTACTTGGCCTACCATGAAGCATAAGCGGCTTGTCTATTTTAACTGCGAACTCAATTTGTTCTTTAAAAATTTTCTTCTGTCTTTTCTTTTCATTTTCGATGTCATCTTTTAATCTAAAATAGTCCAATCCGCACTCTCCTATTGCTACAACTTTTTTATGTTTTGATAATTCTGTATATTTCTTTATATCAAATTCTTCTTTAGGATTGTCCGCTGGGTGAAGTCCTACCGTTGCGTAGACGTGTTCATATTTTTCTGCAAGCGCTACAGCTTTTTTACTTTCCTCAAAATCAGTTCCTACAGTAATAGTTCTTAATCCATAAGATTCCATTTCTAAAATCAACTTCTCTCTATCCTCATCAAAGGCTTTATCGTGAATATGAGAATGTACATCAAAAAAAGAGTGCTGTTTCATATCTCTATTGTACAACTTTCTCAAAATGCTGATAATCTTTTGGATTTTCCCAATCCCCTCCCCATTTCCAGCCTAAACTTTTCATAAGTATTACTATTTCGTGGTCAGGATAAAGAGTCCCAACATTATTTACATCATAAACTGACCCAACTGGATCTCTTAAAACTTCTTTTCCCTCACTATCATATTTTATATAGGGATTTTGTAATGGATTAAAATCAATTGTAAAACCTAAAGAATGATTCGATAATTCTGGCGGAATTTTTCCGACTTTCATTCTATAATTAAATGCTGAAGTATTATTATTTTTGCAAGATAATCCATCGTCCCATGCATATTTAACAACTGGTACAACTCTAGCTAATGGAAACTTTATTTCATGAATTAATTCGAAAACTTTTTTTATATCGTCTTCTACCTTTTTATTCACTATTATTTGCCCACTACATTCAATCCCTTCAAAATTAAAATAAAATACTGTGAGTAATACTTGGGAATCTAAAATTTCTTGTGGGCAATTATTTTTGGGATTTGCCGAAATAGCCTCCTCTTTAGTAAAATTGCTATCTATCTGCATACACACTAAGAAAGCCTGGCAAATAAAGGTTTTTCTGGCATTTTATTTTCACGAATGCATTCTAAGATTTTTGCTGAGGTTTGAGGCATACAAACAGCTAAATGATCAGCTATACCATTAAGCATATCTAAATAAGAAAATATCATACTCTTACCCTGTTCTTCATTTGTTTTAATCAATTTATATGCCTCCTCCTTTGAAATCTTTTCATCTACATCCCTTATAGACTTAGCAACAAATTTAACAAATCCGTTTGCGTCAAAATTATTTAGAGGTGTATTATCAATAGAAATTTTAGAAATATCTCTTTTAACATTATTAGAGATCGCCATTTTTATAATTCTACTCGTTAAGTTTCCAATTCCATTTGCAAGATATGCAGTGTACGCAGTTTTTATAGACCCCATAGTCAAATCTCCATCTTCAAATGAAGGAACTTCATGCACAAGAATAAATCGTAAAGCATCTCCTGGATAATCTGTAACTTCAGAGAACATTTTCAAAAGTTCTTGAGGGTCAATAGTGTTTCCTATTGTCTTACTCATCTTTTGTCCTCCACTTGTAATAAAGCCATGTACCAAAATACGTTTTGGTAATTCAAGCCCGGCAGCTATAAGCATACCTGGCCAAATAGCAGCGTGAAAACGTAAAATATCTTTACCTATTATATGTGTAGTATTTGCCCACAATTCTTTATCAAAGTTTTCATGTCCATAACCAATAGCAGTTATATAATTGGAAAGCGCGTCACACCATACATACATGACTTGAGTATCATCCCCCGGCACTGGTATTCCCCAAGAGACTTTACTTTTTGGCCGTGAAAAAGAAACATCTTCTAATCCTCTTTCAATGAGTGCCATTATTTCATTTTTTCTACTCTCTGGATATATTTTTAAATCATCATTTTCTATCGCTTTTTTTATCTGATCAGAATATTTAGACAACTTAAAAAAATAATTTTCTTCTACTACTATTTCTGGCTTTACGAGATGAAGCGGGCACTCCTCCTTTTCATTTAAATCAGAATTTTTTTTAAATTCCTCACACCCTACACAATACAGTGATATATATTTTTTTAGTTCTAACGCTCCAGCTTTGTCTAATTTTTCCCAAAGTGTTTGTGCACCTTTATAATGCGCTTTCTTGTCGCTTGTACGGACAAAGAAATTATAATCTATCGAAAGTTCTTTATCTAAATCTATAAAGTTTTTTGCGTAAGCATCAACAAATTCTTGAATTGGGGTACCTTGTTCTTTTGCTTTTTGTTCTATCTTTTGCCCATGTTCATCCATTCCAGTTATGAAATGTACTTCCTCACCTATTAATTTTCTATACCTTGAATGAATATCTGCTGTAACAAATTCAAAAGCATGTCCTATATGAGGAGCGGCATTGCCATAGGCAATAGCAGTTGTAATTAAATGCTTTTTAGACGACATTCTTTCTTTTTTCTAAATCTGATGCGAGCTCCATAAATATAGAAGCAAGCGGAACAGCGAGGATAACTCCCCAAATACCCGCGAACTTCGCACCGATAATTACTGCGATAATAACTATAACAGAAGGAACCCCTACCATCTTATTCATAACGCGAGGATAGAGTACATGATTCTCGAGCTGGCTTATTATAAAATAAACAACAGCAACAATTCCAAGTAACGGGATTCCTCCATGAACCCATGCCAAGATAAGAGCGGGGATAGTAGCAAGTGTTAAGCCTACTATTGGGATAAGTTCACCTACGAAAGCAAGTATCGCAAGTAATGACGCATATGGGATACCCAATATAAGCGTCGGAACATACACAAGTAAAGCAACTAAAAGTGATAGTAATAATTGGCCTTGCATCCAAAGACCGATTTTTTTCTGTGCGCGGTTCCACAAATCTTCAATATAACCTTCATAAACTTTTGGAAGAAGAAGTCTTAAAAACTTTTGTACCCCACGCTCTTCGAGAGCTAGATAAAATACTAAAACAAAAGTAATAATAATGTTAATTATTCCAGATATAACAACGGTAGTCGTTGCAAAAAATCCACTAGTCCCAAGAAGTGTGTCTTTCAAAACTGTAAGTATTTGACCTTTAGAAATGTCTCGAGATAGGTCCTGCAATATAACTGCTAAATCTTTGAATCCCATATCTCTTCCAAAGATTCTTATTGAGTCGAGTATCTTAGGGAGGGTCTGAATAAATCTGGCAATGTCGTCCGCTAGAGGAGGGATAAATATAAGTGCGATTGCAGATATAATTCCAACAAAAGAAAGGAAAAGAATTGATACAGATACCCCTCTAGATATCCCCCATTTCATTATTATTCTTACTGGAATCTCAGCGGCAGAGGCAAGCACCACAGCTACAAGTAGGGCGACAACAAAATCTCTAATGTAATACAGCCCCGCAAATACAGTAATCCATACGAGAAGTTTAACTATAGTGCTTGAGGCAATGGATATCCGAACGTTCTCTTTCATATCTGTATCCTATCATAAAACAGTCTAAAGTATAAAAACCTAAAATCCCTATTTATCAATAACATTGGACGGATTCACTGACCAGGTTTCTCCAGCAAGATTTGTTGTAAGGGCTGATATCGTCGTACGAATATGTGCCCTTGAAATTTCTTCATCAGCATCAAACACAATGCCTGAAGTAATAGGAGGAGCCTGATTAACCTGACTTTGTGACGGTTTTACAGATAAATTAATATCTGCATTAACTGTACTCCCTGCTCCTAACGTGCCTATGGCCCAAGCCACTGTTCTAGTTTTTTGATCATAACTTATTGTAGAACTGTCAGAAGTAATACTTTTCCAAGTTACATACGACGGTAAGACAAACGAGACTCTAGCATTATTAAGAGAGTTCTGGGCAGAAACTACAATGTGTGCAGTATAAGTGGTGTCTGTATTTGGTTCTGGAGGGATAGGGCCTGTATTTGGAAATGGAGAATTTTTATACGTAGTCTTAGCACTTATACTTGCTGTACCTTGAACTATCCATGTTTTAGAAATTGAGGCCACAACATCATCAGTTTCAGTTATGGTTGATTTACCTTCGATATTTATTTTTAAAGACGGAGAATTAACTCCTTGTGAAACAATTGGAATAATAGCTCGAAGAGATCCTTCTTTATGAGGTAGAATTTTTGCTAGTTCTGGAACAGAAGATGCGTCCCATACAATAGTTTGAGCAGACGAGTCATAATATCCACTATCTCCACTTACCTGTTTGAGTAAAGCGGCGTCACCCCCTATTGTTAATTTTATTTTTACATCTTGTAATGTATTATCTCCTTTATTGGCATAAGTTATATCAAGAGTTGTTTTATCACCATAACGTATAGTGTCACTTACCCCTCTTTCTGTACCGAGCGACATCCCAAAACTAAGCGGTGAAGATCTTAAATGTATATCAAAAGTTTGTGAGGCGTACACAATGCCGACAGAACTAACAGAACCACTCTGAGAACCGATGAGCGCACGCATGGTAGTTATTTCCCCTTGGGCACCAGAAAGGGAGCCGACTATTGTTACTGTTTTGGTTTCTCCCGCCCTCATTGAAGGAATGTTCCAGACAGAGCCTCTCGAGCTTGGTTTTGGATCACTACTATCTATGGTAAAGGTTGTAGGCAATGTTAATTGTAAAAGACTGGGCACTGAAGTCGTGCCTGTATTATTTTTCAAAGAAATTTTAAATGTTCCATCTTGCCCCACAGAAAGAAGCTCTGGTCCATCTATATGAACTGATATCGGTGGAGTCTTTAATATGACTGGAGTTGTGAGGACTTTGCTAAAAATAGCATTTGACCCTGAAACTTTATATTCAAGCTTAACAGTTATGTCTCTGGATTCAGCCTCAGACCCATAGAGAGTGACTTTAAAATCCTGACGTTTATAATCCCCGGCATTTATCGTGCCGACATCTTGCTTTTCCTGAACTTTTTCTTGTTCATCTTGAGAGCCAGACCCATGCTTATACATTAATGTAAACTTAGCTTCCTGAAGTTGGGCAGTATTTCGATTATGAAGAGTTATAACTAAAGGAGTTGCCTCACCGCCTTCTATATACGGCAATATCTCTGATGTCATATCGATATTCGCACTTGATACAACATTTCTAGCTGAAAGAACTCTCCATGACACAAAAGATAATGATACAAAAAGGAAAAAGAAAGAGAAAAATAGCGCTTTTGCACCAAATGAAATTCCTCTTTCCTTATGAATCTCCATGATAACTCCATTGTCATCCCCCCAAGAGGTAGGTAGGTCTTTCGCTTTTTTGTCACGCATCTTGTGAATGGTGATTTCTGCCATCTTCTTGTTTGGGTCATAGAGATTTTGCTCTAATGAATCCAGCGCACTATTATTTCTCTGAGAATCAGCCATGTAAACAAGTATAGCAGAGGCAACCTACCACCTACCACTTATATTACAGTTGCATTTCTTTCAAAACCTCTTGAATATGGGCTCTGACTTTGTCATATGATAAAGTCAGATGTGTGTATAAGTCGTCCACTGACCAAGAAATATACTCTTTTATATCTTTTGCTCCTACTGCTTTAGCATCTGCATAGCCAAGTTCAACTAAAAGAATATAGTTAATTAACACACGTAATTTCTTTTCATCATATTGATTAGCTTTATCCATAAAGGACTTCATGCGATCATAAAGTGCCTTATGAGCCCCCTCCCCTCGAATAAACCGTCTTATTAATTGAACGATTTCATGAGTAATTTTAGGAGATTTCTGTTGTTCTTGGGCACCAACTAATCTCCACACATCTTTACCTTGAACTAAGGTCACTAAACTAATAGACCTTGGAAGTGTATGCGCGCGTAGTTTACTTTCTAATTTCCTAATACTTTTGGCATGAGCCATGATTAAACCGAACTCTCTGGTAAATAATTTATAAACTCTGTCATGTTCACCTTGATCATAAGACTCAATCACTAGAGCTTCTGTGGTGTACTTTTCTATAGCCATGCAAAATTATTTCTACTCTAGAGAAAAGCTAACAGTACCGAAAGACACCACTATTTCATTTTGCTGTTTTTCTTTGACAAGATTTATTTTGCTTAGATTACAGACTTTTTCCATATTAGATAAGTCTCCTAGATCTTTTGAAGACTCGAGATTAAGTGGAATGACATCTTTTGTAGACAGTCCTTTTTCTTTTCTTGTGTCTTGTACGGCACGCATAATGTTACGAATATCTCCTTCTAACTGAAGCTCCGAAGTTATATTTGTATCTAAGCTCACATTAAATACATCACCTTTTTCTATTACTATATTTTTCACATTTAGTTCTTCAAGGATGTGTGTGTGATATTTTTCTCCAATATTTTCATTAAGAGTTACTGACGCAAGTGGTTGTCGTACAGGAATTTTTGATTCAGTTCTTTTCATTAGACCAAGAGAAACAATATCTCTAACTTTCTTCATGGTTGAAATAACATCTGTGTGAATCTTATCCTCTTCTGGCCATTTTTCTAGGTGAACTGATTCTTTCTCGCCACCAGTTTGTTTATAAATTCTCTCTGAGATAAATGGCATAACTGGAGCAATAACTTTTGCAAATGTTTGTAATACGTACGCTAAAGTCTCTTGAGCGTTCACCTCATCTTCTTCTCCAGTATTTCCTTTTAATCTATCTCTTGAGCGGCGTACATACCAGACTGACAAATCGTCCACAAATTGCTCTATCGGACGAGTTGCTTCATCTAATTTATATGATTCATATCCTTCTGTGGAAGAATTCAATAATTCATGCACCCTGCTTGTAATCCATAAATCAAGTACATCTTTTGATTTTGAAGAAGCTTTAATACTGTCTGGTCTATTCATTTCAAATAGTGATAATACGTTTTCCATACGTAGAATTATCTTCTTATACAATTCTTCTAAATCTTCATCTTTGAAATTTATATTTTCTCCTTTCACTACTGGACTAGACATCAAATAATAACGAAATGCATCCGCTCCATATTTTTCTATCAAAACTAGCGGGTCTGTATAGTTGTTTAAACTCTTACTCATTTTTGTACCATCTGCTGTATTTATTATTCCATTAGAAATGACATGCTTGTACGGAGCTTTATCAAATAGTCCTACACCTAAATTTATAAGTGAATAAAACCATCCTCTGGTCTGATCCATACTCTCAGCAATAAACTCTGCTGGGAAATTATTTTTAAAAACCACCTTATTTTCAAATGGATAATGAATAGAGGCAAACGGCATAGCGCCTGATTCGAACCAACAGTCAAATACATCCGGTATACGTTTATAAGTTTTATCGTTAATTTCTAATTCTATTTCATCTATGTATGGGCGGTGTAGATTTATTGCACCAGTTTCGTCTCGTGGAACCAGCTTCAAATCAAGCTTCTTTATTTCATTATTCTTCAAATACATCACTGTATGATTTTCGGCCTCATCTTCAATCATTTCTTCTCCCGTAGTAAGGCTTGCTCCTACTATCATCATTCTAGCTGGACCACCATGTGTGATAAAAAGTATATTTTTACCTTCGTGTTTAGATTCTTCATCATAAAGACATACCATCATTCTATCCATCATCTCTTTATGAGTTTCTCCACCTTCTGGTCTGTGAGCATAGCGTAAAAAATCAAGTACTCCATTTTCTTTTAGGTAGTCTTCTGTTTTCCATCCATCATATTTACCGATGTTTATCTCCCTTATTCTTTCATCTGTTACCACATCTTTCACACCTAAAATAGCTGCGATTATTTTTGCAGTTTCTTGCGCGCGTAGAAATGGAGACACTACGATACGATCTATGTTTAAATCTCCTAATTTTTCAGCACATTCTTTAGAGTCTTCAATTCCTTTGACTGTTAGGTGATTATCTGGATCCCCTTTTGTCTCAAGAATTTTCTTTATATTACTTTCTGACTGCCCATGCCTCATAATATAAAAGTTATTTCTTGGCTTTCTTTTATTTTTCTCGGCAAGCTCTTTTAGAGAGCCAATCATTACCATGTCCCCATCCCCTGACTTCCATACCGGAAGTGGTGCTCCCCAATAACGTGTTCGTGATACCGCCCATTCACGTGCACCTTCTAGCCACTTACCAAATCTTCCATCTTTTATGTGTTCTGGAACCCATTTTATTTTTTGATTTTCCTTTACTAATTTGTCTTTCATCTTTGGAACATCCACAAACCAACTAGATGTCGCATAGTTAAGTAACGGGGTAGCGCATCTCCAACAAAGTGGGTATGCGTGAACTATTTTATGCTTTTCAAATAATAATCCCGAGTGGGCTAAGTATTTTACTATTTCAACATCTGCTGACTGATTATCTTCTGCAGTTTTTACTTTCATTCCTGCAAAATCTTTTACTGCATCAATGTACGTTCCATCCATCTTCACGTGTTTAATGATTGGGATCTTATTTTCTTTTGCGAGTTCCATATCATCCGCCCCAAAAGCCGGAGCTTCATGCGCAACACCAGTGCCGGTGTCTAATGTTATAAAATCTGCATGCCAGATTTTATAAATATTTTCTTTATTATCTAAATCTGCATCTTTAAAATATGGAAATACCGGTTTATATTTTTTACCAATAAGTTTTTTACCTTCAAAAGTCTCTAGTATTTCTGACTTCATGTCTTTCAAAACCTCACCAACTCTTTCTTTTGCAAGAATGTATTTTCCTTCCATTCCATCAATAGAAACTTTTACATACTCAGCATATTCTTTTAGAGCAAGAGCGGTATTTCCTGGTAACGTCCAAGGAGTTGTAGTCCACGCGAGAACAAAAGTTCCTGGTTCATCTGCTAATTCAAATTTTGCAGTAACTGAAAGATCAGTTAAATCATGATATTCGAGTCCTACTTCAGATTGGGCAAGTGGAGTCTCACATCTGGGGCAAATGTGCATCATCTTGTTTCCCTCAAAAGCTAAACCTTTTTCATAAAGAGATTTCCACGCCCACCAAATACTTTCTGTATAGTTGGCATCCATGGTTTTGTATGGATGTTTCATATCTACCCAACGTCCCATTCTGGGAATTATGTTTCTCCATTCTTCTTCATATTTAAGAACGCTGTCGTAGGCATCTTTATTAAACTTCCCTATTCCGTAATCTTCAATCTCTTTTTTACTTTTCAGTCCAAGTTTTTTCTCAATTAAATTTTCAATTGGGAGGCCGTGACAATCCCACCCCCACATGCGACGTACACGATTCCCTTTCATGGTTTGATATCTTGGTATCAAATCCTTCACAGTTCCTGCCATCAGTGATCCATGATGAGGAAGTCCTGTTGCAAAAGGTGGGCCATCATAAAATGAAAAATCTGACTTCGGTTTCCCTCCAGCTGGAGTCTCTACTGACTTTTGGAAAATCTCATTTTTCTGCCAAAAGGCTAGTGTTTCCTGCTCCTTTTCCGAAATGGTTTTTGGGGTGTTTTTCTCCACTGACATTCCTCTACTATAGCAAAAATGGGCTTTCTATTCTAGGAGATACCCCGCCACATACATATAGCTGGATGATTTTTTGGTCTGGAGCTCACACCGAAAATCACATTCTCTCTGGTGCTTTTATTCCCAGTGTATGGAGCCCATGAGCTAAAATATTTTTTGTAGCCTTTGATAGCATCACATAATAGGCACTTTTTTCTTTATCATTTCCATCTACTATTTGAGTTCGTCCATACATGCCATTAAATGACCTAGTAAGCATAATTAGATATTGAATAATATGATGAGGACCTAAATCTTTGTATGATTTTTCTAAGGTCTTAGAATATCCTAATAATACTTGCTCTAATTCTTTTTCAGGGTTTAAAATTATTTCTGAGGAATCACTTATTCCTAAACTTTTTGCTTTTTCAAGTAGTGTACAAAGTCTCGCGTGGGTATATTGCAAGTATGGACCTGAATCTCCTTCAAATGAAATCGACTTATCTATCTCAAAAACAATATCTTTACCTGGTGCTTGCCTTAAGATAGAAAACTTTATGGCCCCTACCGCGATATCATTTGCGAGTTGTTCTTTATCGGTCGACTCACTCTTTTCTAATCTTTCACTAAGGCGAGATTTTACTTCGTCGATTAAATCTTCTGCTGGAATAACATCTCCTGTACGAGATGACATCTTACCTTCTGGTAGACGAAGCATTCCATGAGAAATGTGAAGTAATTTTTTTGCATATTCCGGATAAATTTCCCCGAGCGCTGATTTAATCACTTTAAAATATTCACTAATCTCATTACCTGAGATTACTACAGAAAGATTATGTCCCGGTACTAACTCTTCTTTTCTCAAACAATTACCGAGTTCCTTTGCTTCATACGTTGGGATTCCTTCTTTATTAATAAAGACTCGAGTGTGCAGCCCTACTTTTTCTCCTTTATAAACTATAGCCCCTTCACTTTCTTCAAAGACTTTTGGCGTGTTTTCTTTTACGAGTTTTTTACCCGCTTGCCACACTTCACTTTCAAAAATAAAATAATCAAATACGGTTCCCAGTTTGTCATATATGTTTTGAAAATACCCTAAACTCCATTTTTTCCCATCTTCATAAAGTTTATGTTCCTTTCCTTCAAAAATATGTTTATTTATATTAATGATTTCTTCTTTAATAGGTGGATTGTCTTTCAGAGCTTGCGTTCCATATACATACCCACGTCCCAAATATGCGACTTTATTTCTTAATGTATCTTCAGCACTAGGATTAGGTTCTTTCATATTCTCTATTCCCCAAATAGTTGTAGCAACGTGCATACCAACGTCTCCCTGATAACAAAATCTCTCTACCTTTGCTCCTACTTGTTCGTATATACGAGACAGTGCTTCACCAATGGTGTTCGGCACCAAGTGTCCAATATGGAAAAGTTTAAACGGATTCGGATCAGTGTATTCACAAACTATTGTTTGATTGTTTAAAAATGAAAGTAGAGGTTTTTCTGGTGAAATATTTAGTAACTCTTTTACTTCTTTTGTCCTCACTTCATCTTTCAAGAAAAAATTTATAAACCCTGGCCCCGCAATTTCAATTTTCTCCACAATTTCTGAAAGCTTTTCTTTCAACTGTGGAATTAAATTTTTTGCACATTCTTGTGGAGATGTTTTTCTTACTTTACCTAAAATAAATGCAATGTTTGTAGCGTAATCGCCATGAGATACATCCTCTGGTTGGGAAAGTAAAAAGGTTACAGTAACATCTTCTTTCTCTATAACTTCAGTGAGTACTTGTTTTATATTCTCATACGAATTCATCTATCTATACTACCGCATTTAGGAATAAAAAAGAACCAGCGCCGGTTGTACGACGCTGTAGAAAACTATGGTAAAAATCCTAGGACAGAACGATGAATTTCATGCTCTGTTAACTCTCGCCCATCTACAATACAGTTCACTATCTTCCAGTGCAGAAGTTCTGCGTAAAATTGCCCTCCATCATGACTTGATTTCATGTATGATTCATCAACCTCCAAAACATCAGGCTGTTTACCTGCCAACTCTGCCCGAAGTCTTGCTCTTTCAATCGAAATTTCAAACGGAAGTGAAAGATAAATGGAAATATCTGAATGTGGCATTCCATTTAGGGAATGCTCTAAGCCATAAAGCCACTCTGCAAATTCTTTTCTCTCTTCAGAGGTTTGAAGTTTCCCCCCCTGGTGAAGAAGATTGGAATCAACATAGCGGTCAAATATTAGCACATCATTATCTTTAATTAGATTGAGTAACCATGGTAATGACTCGAGCCTGTCTGATGCATAAAACAAACTTGCGGAGCGAGAATCAACTTTTGCAAATTTGTAGTGATCTGCGCGTGGTGATTTGAATGCTTCAAACAACATTTTTCCACCACATGTCATGTTATATCTAGGAAAGGACACGCTAACAACTTTTTTCCCCTCAGCCTGAAGACTTGTACGTAATAGTGTGGTTTGGGTTTCCTTCCCAGCGCCATCGCTACCTTCGATTGAAACAAGAAGGCAATTGTTTTTCATCTGAATTCTCCCACTCTAGGTTAAATAACCAAAATGAACTAATTTGATGGTACTACAAAAAGAAACAAAAGTAACTTTTGACAAGATTGAATGATATCGTATTTTTGTGTAGAGTTTAAAATGAAGAGGTTTCAACTGGAAACCTTAAACACAGGATATCCTTACTATGTTACAGCCAGAACAGCAGTATCTTGAACTATTGAGTGATGTTCTAAAAAATGGTGCGGAAAAAACTGACCGCACAGGAACTGGAACGTTCTCTGTATTTGGGAGACAGATACGCTTTGATTTGGCAGAAAGCTTTCCGCTTCTGACTACGAAGAAGGTTTACATCAAATCAATCATTTACGAATTGCTTTGGTTCATCTCAGGTAACACCAATATTCGCTGGTTACAAGAACGTGATGTGACCATTTGGGATGAATGGGCAGACGCTGACGGTGAACTCGGTCCGGTGTATGGTTATCAGTGGAGACACTGGAAAACTCCTGACGGAAGAGAAATAGATCAACTCATACAGGTGGTCGAATCAATTCGCAAGAACCCTGATTCACGTCGTCACATCGTAACCGCATGGAATCCGGCAGATGTGGACAAGATGGCGCTACCTCCATGTCATGCACTGTTTCAGTTCTATGTGGCAGATGGAAAGCTGTCGTGCCAAATGTATCAGCGCAGTGCGGACCTGTTCTTGGGTGTGCCGTTTAACATCGCGTCATACTCATTGCTCACACTCATGGTCGCACAAATCACAGGTTTTGAACCGGGAGAATTCATACTGACGCTCGGTGATGCACACCTGTATCTGAATCATCTGGAACAGGCACGCTTGCAAATCACGCGCGAACCTCATCCATTTCCAAAGATGAGGCTAAATCTGGCCGTATCAGAAATCATCGGATTCAAATACGAAGACTTCACGCTCGAGGGCTACGATCCTCATCCGGCAATCAAGGCCAAGATTGCAATTTAACCGCCGACCGCGCAACGCGCGGTCATTTTTTATTTAAATATTTTTAGAAAAAATAAAACGGGCCATCTCTGGTCCCGTTGTAAAAGTTTTTCAGGTTGAGCTCTACATCCGCGGAAGAGTAACACCCGTTTGTCCTTGGTATTTTCCACCGCGGTCCTTGTAGCTTTCCTTGCACGGTTCTCCAGCGTAGAACAAAAGCTGGGCGCACCCCTCGCCCGCATAAATCTTAGCCGGAAGAGGAGTCGTGTTGGAAAACTCGAGTGTGATATGCCCCTCCCACTCAGGCTCAAGCGGAGTGACGTTGACGATAATCCCACATCGCGCATAAGTCGACTTACCCAAGCATACCACCAACACATTGCGGGGAATTCGGAAAGTTTCTTCCGAGCGAGCCAACGCAAAACTGTTCGGAGGAATGATGCAGAACCCCCCACTATCCCCTGCGTTGAAATCCACAAAGCTTTTGGGGTCGAAATTCTTCGGGTCGATGATTGATGAGTTGATGTTCGTGAAAATCTTGAACTCCGTCGAACAACGAACGTCATACCCATAGCCTGACAAGCCATAGCTGATTACCTTGGTGCCGTTTGAAGATTTTTTGACCTGCCTTTTTGTAAAAGGCTTGATCATCCCCTGTTTGGAAAGCCTGGCAATTTCATGGTCCGGAAGGATACCGCGCAAGTCAGTAGAAAGTTTCATTTTAGAATCTCCTCTCAGTTTG
>CALRDS010000005.1 GCA_943354975.1 Candidatus Nomurabacteria bacterium
GGCACCATATCCGCAATAGTAGATATCCCGACGAGATCCAACAACCATTTTTCGTATCCCTCTTTTAATTTCGAAACTGTATCCAAAACATTTTGAAAATTTTTATTTTTCGATTTCTTTTCTTTTTTCAATTTCGTAAGCAATGCACATGACAATTTCCACGCAACCGCACACCCACACAACATGTCATCATGATACTTACAAGAATCTTGCTTCGAATTTATCACCGCCACAGCATCTGGCACAACTTGTTTCTTTTTTCCGCCCTTTAATTCTTTGTGAATAGGTAAGTGGTGATCTGTTACAATAAAATCTATCCCCTTCTTTTTTGCGTAAGCCACCTCATCAATATTCGTAATCGCAAGATCAACCGTAATAATTAAACTCACTCCTTTTTTCTTTAAAATATCAATTGCATGATTATGTATTCCGTACCCTTCATTGTGCCGATGAGGAATATACATCTCTACCGGATATCCAATGTCATCAAAAAATGTTCGCAATAAAACTCCCCCCGGAATTCCATCGCAATCATAATCACTATAAATTGCTATCTTCTCCCCTTCTTTCATCGCTTCAATTATTCTCTGCACGGCTTTTTCTACACCATGAATTAGAAATGGATTTCCAATAGCTTCTTCGTATATCGGATTCAAAAACTTTTCTGCTTCTTTTTTATTTTTTATCCCCCTTTGCGCAAGCAACTGTGCAGTGAGCGGATGAATATCCAAATCACCAAACAATTTCTTTATTTTCTCCCCTGATATTTCTTTCTCCACCAAGAATTTAGACATACGTGTCAGTATACTCTATCGCACTTCACCCAATGATTCCCACTGTAAAGCAAAAATACTTTTAAGTGTGCGTGATATTGATTCACTTTCAATAATTAACCCAAGCTGATCATGAAATGACATTATTCCAATATGATCTCGTCCGTACAAACTTATTTCAACCTCAAATGGAAACTTATTAGAGTCAATAAGTCTAGTAACACGAAGTGACTTCGTATCTATCCCTTTATATGTTCTAATATTCGGTAAATCAGGTGCGATCACTTCCGCCCAAATCTTTTTTTCAAGTCGCCTTGGTGTATAATATTCATCCAAAAATTTCTGATCGAATTTATGAATCATTTCTTCTGCAACCCATGCCTGTAATTTTTGATTTGGGAATCGTAATGTATCTTTGTAAACTTCTTTAATGCCCTCAATACCTTCAAAATATCGTATTCGTGGTTTTTTATGGAGGGCATTTGTAATGGAAAGCAATTCCGGAAGCATTTTTTCCACAGAAGCTTTCTTTTCATCTAATTGTTCGATTATTTTTCTAGGATTTTCAGCAATATATACTATTTTTTTATCTCTCTTTGAGAGACTTACTAACCCATCATCTTTAAGAGAGTCAATCGTGTCATATAAAGTTGTTCTCTTAAGTTTTGATTTCTTGACGAGCTGTCCCATTGTGGCTTCCCCCAGTTCAAGAAGAGCCAAATATGCTTTAGCTTCTTTAGCATCCAATCCCGCACTTTTTAGTTCATTTGGTGTCATGTATACTAAAGTATCGTCGAAAAGGTCAATATTTATAGTATATCAAATAGACAGAATATGTCAATAAATACAATACATTTACATTGTTATAAATATCTTGTATATAAAGACTTGACCTAAATGTTGACATTATTGTAAAAAAGATTTATAATGTTGTCAGACGATTCGGAAAGCAAACTAGAGGCATAAAGCTAAAAGCGACTCCAAATCAAAGTACTTTAAGGAGACAGAAATACTATCCAAAGAAGGATATATTAGGATCAACGGAGACTTTAGTAAAATCCTAGTATGTGAATGGGGTAAATTCGAACTTACGGGGCAGGACCCCTCCAAGCCAAGACTTATGCTTCCTCGTAAGGTCGTAACTCCATGTGAGGCAATCGAAATACTTAAGGGCCAAGAGAATAGGACGCGTGGTAAATACCGCGAACTTCTCAAGCAAGAACTCGAACACATCAAACGTGTTCGGGCAAAAGCAAAAGAAGCTCTGAGAAAACCTCATGTGGCGAAGCCCACATAAAACCCTTCCGCGATACTCTTCCGCGTGTAGATGAGACAGGTTTCAAAGTATACCTGCACAAAAAGCTTAACCTGGAGAAAGCTATTAACTTTCTCCTCTTAATTGAGTTTTTAAATTTTAATTTAAAAACTCATAAAGACTAATCCCTTAAAAATAATGGAGAAGACTATGCCTATGTATGTCGCACATGCTCGCGAAAATAATGATGATATCTTTTTTCTCACTAGGCACCAAACTGTAGAGGAAGTGAGAACTCACGAGGTCGGGAAAGAAGTAAACGTACTGATGGTCCATCGAGTAGAGATGCCCGTTGCAATCGAACAAATGTTACACGTACTCCGAGCAATCGATAACACAACAAATACATGTATAACTGAAGACCTACTTGCCCTTGTTTTTAAAAGTGGTTACTACGTTGGAAAAAAGAATAGATAATATCAAAATAATTACCTTTAATAGACCTTGTTACACCACTGCATACAAGGTCTTTTTTATCTTTGTCTTTTACTTTAAACTAAAAGACAAAATTACTTTACGTGAAATTGTTTTCGTATCTGCTGAATTTTTTCTTTGTTTTTTTCTTCCATCTCAACTTTTCCAGCTTGACCGAGTGCTTTTAACTCATCAACTGACAACTTCATAAGTTCAACTGCATGATTATCCAAATATTCTTCAGTGTTTCTGCTTGGATCTTCCAAAACTTCATCAAACAATGCATGTAAAACGTAACCAATCTTTGGTCCAGGCGTTTCGCGTGTAACGTCCATGATTCTTTTTCCATTTGTTTTAAGCATTTTTAAAGAAATTGGATCTTGAAGTGCTTGTTCCACCATCGATTCATACATTCGTAGACGATATGGCTCTTCTTTTGGCCTTCCGGTCCCTACTCTATCGCAAATACGCAAATCTATTAGATCCCATATGTTGTCTTTGCCAACATTTGTTATTAAGCGTCTCACTGCAGATATTGTAATCTGTTCTGTGTCAGAGAAAAACATATGCCAACGAACAAACATTGAAACTCTTTCTATCATTTCTTTTGGAAACTTTAATCTCTCCATTATTTCACGTGTAACGCGTCCACCAACCACATCATGACCATAAAATGTATAATCATTCTTCTCTTTTGAGTATCTACGTGTCTCTGGCTTAGAAATATCATGGAAAATTGCTGACAATCTCACGTGTAATGGCCACTTTTTATCTGCTGAGTGCTGAAGTGTGCGAAGATTATGTTCCCAAACATCAAATGTATGTGCTTGATTCTGTTCCACCCCTATTCCCCTCTCAAGTTCAGGAACAACGTAGCGAAGTAACCCAGTTTCTTTCATAATAACTAGCCCTCTCATAGGAAAATCCGTCATGAGTAGCTTGGTAAACTCATCTCGCACCCTTTCACGTGAAATATTATCCAACAAGTGCGCATTTCTCTCTATACTTTCACGTGTAACGCTATGAATATCAAAATCTAACTGACTCATCAGACGAATAGCGCGCATAAGTCGTAATGCGTCTTCATTAAAACGGATGTCTGGTCCACCAACTGCTCGAATTATCTTGTCCTCTATATCTTTTTGACCATAAAATGGATCTACTATCTCCCCTGTTATCGGATTATACGCAATAGCGTTGATAGTAAAGTCGCGACGCTTCAAATCATCTTCAACATTTTTACTCCACTCCACTGCATCTGGATGACGATTGTCCGAATAGGTAGTTTCTAGTCTGTATGGTGTAACATCTACTATTTTTATACTTTCATCACTACATACTGGAAGATTTTCTTCTCCACAAGTAACAACTCCTACTGTTCCGAATGTATTTTCATAAAAAGTCTTTGGGAATAATTCAATTATCTCTTCTGGTGTTGCATTCGTTGTAATATCATAATCATTTGGCTTTCTATGCATTAAAAGGTCACGGACACATCCGCCGACCAGAAATGCCTCAAACGAAGCGTTCTGAAGTACAGCAAGTACCATGGTCACCTCTTTAGGTATATTTGATGTGAAGTTATGCATAAATATGGTAAAATACTCCTGTTAAATCAAGCTCTCGTGGTGAAATGGATATCATTCCGGTCTTCGGAACCGTCGTTCCTGGTTCGAATCCAGGCGAGAGCACAAAATAAACGAAGTTGATTTTGTGCTCTCGAGCACATGAACTGCTTCATGTGCGTCCTGGATTCGAATGTCCGGAATATGTTTTGCCAGCAGGCAAAACGATGAGGAGCGGTCCGCGAAACATTTTTGTGGCGACAAAAATGTATTTGCGGAAGAAATTCCAGGCGAGAGTTCATTATTTGTAGCCGAATCCAGACGAGAATCCTTTAAAATCTATACTTTCTAACCCATTATACCGTTACATGTGTAACAAATTCAGTCTGCTGTCCCCTTTTCGCCTTACGGCGTAGGAGAATCGGCTACAAGTTCCTCGTCGTCACCACTTTGTGTAGGAGATATCTCGCCCGTTCGTTTTGCTCACTCTTTAGAAACCCACGGTTTCTAACGGGCAAAGCCCTGTTTTCCTCCACGGGAAACTACCGTTTCCCGACCCCTTCCCCGTTCGATTCTCCTACGCCGCACGCTTCAAATGAAGCGAAGCTTCCTTTAGTGCGGCGTAGGAGAATCGAACTCCTGTCTCAACCTTGGCAAGGTCGTGTTCTACCACTAAACCAACACCGCATTGAAAACAATTGTAACATAAGGATATAATGGTGGAAAGATACATTTTAGAAAAATCTTTATAAATCAAAGTTAAAAAAATACAGTGCCCAGTTCCATTTAACATATAGGTCAAAAGTGGGGATAAACCTGTGGGAACAGTGTATAAGAGACAGTAAAATGTCTATAGGTCAGACTGTACATACATTGGCTTTAATTGCTAAATAGTATTGTAAAATAAGGACTTTTAGAAATTAAATGACTTTTTTATAAAGACTAATTGGATAAACGTTTCACGTGAAACAAAATTAATTTATACCCAAAAAATAATGGCTGAACATAATGAAATAGGTAAAATAGGTGAGTCTATAGCTAAAACGTTTCTTATGAAACTAGATTTTTCTATTTTGGAAACAAATTATCGAACTAGGTTTGGAGAAATCGATATTATTGCACAAAAAGACAACAAACTAAGATTCGTCGAAGTTAAGAGTGTAAAAGTCAACGACGTGTCTGATACGAGAAATCTTACAGTAACGCCTGAAGATAATCTAACAGGGGAGAAATGGTCGAAAATTGTTGTGAGCGTACAAACTTACTTACAACACAAAGGCGTTCCACATGAAACAAAATGGCAAATAGACTTGGCTTGTGTATATATAAATACTGAAACAAGGGAGGGGAGGGTCAAACTCCTTGAGAATATTCATAAGGAGTAACTTTTAATTTGAAATTTAAAATTTTTAAAATACCCATTGTATGATAGGATAAATGGACAGTTTACACATCGGAGTGTGGTGTAACGGCTAACATCCCTGGTTTGGGACCAGGTGACTCCGGGTTCGAATCCCGGCACTCCGACCAAATACAAAAATCACCTGGGTTCAGGTGATTTTTGTATTTTGTGTCGGAGTGAGTACATGAACTGCTTCATGTGCGCCCTGGATTCAAATGTCCGCGGTCATATTTTTATAGCAATAAAAATGGGCGAGGGGCGGCCTGCGGGTAAATTTTTTGACAAAAAAAATTAACTTGTAGGAGAAACTCTCGGCACTCCCTCTAGAAAAAATAAGAAATATATAGTAGAATGGCGACATTGCGGTGTTGGTTTAGTGGTAGAATGCCTGCCTTCCAAGCAGGAGACAAGAGTTCGATTCTCTTACGCCGCACTAAAAATTTACGCAGTAAAGTTTTTTGTGGGTGTAAAAAAGCAAACTGCTTTGCTTTTGTAGAGAATCGAATAGGGGTCGCGGAAACTTTTGTCCTGAGGCTAAGAAGGACTGTTTCTGTGGCCGATTCTCTTACGCTAAGCCATTATGCTACCATTAACTTATGGAAGAAATTAAAAAACGAAAGGCCAGGGGGATATGTATAAAAGATGGAAATCTTTTAGTTATTAAGAGACTAAATCTAGAAAGGGATCTCGACCAAGAATATTTCGTATTGCCTGGTGGAAAAGTTGAAGACGATGAAAGTATTGAAGATGCCGTGATTAGAGAAGTATTCGAGGAGACATCTATGCATGTAACGCTGGGGGAGTTATTCAAGAGTTTTACTGAAGATACCGAAAATGATTTTGAGGAACACTTTTATTTGTGCAAGTATCTATCTGGAGACCCTGCTTTGCGTGCGGATTCAGAAGAAGCAGAAGAAATGAAAGAGGGGGTGCACTTCTATACGCCGATGTGGCTACCTTTATCTGAATTGAAAAACGTAATACTATATCCAGAGGAAATAAAAATGATGCTGATAGAAGAGTTCGTGGGGGGAATTTAAGAAAATTTACTTATTTATTGGGTGGGATATACTTAGTCTATTAGGTTAAACAAAACGCCAGATTCAAATGTCGAAGGGGAGTTAGATTTTACTAGTATAGAAGAAAGTCCCGTATACAAAGAGACTCTAGAGAGTTTGAAAAAAATAAACCCGAACAAAGATGAACTTAAAGAATCCATTGCTGTTTTAGAAGAAAGTCTTGCTGAAGCAGAAGCTAAGAATGACACAACTCTTGCAATACTCATATCTACAAAATTAAGAGCGCACAGACAATTGAGTTCAGAAATGGAAGCAAACGAAGCCATAGAAAAAGCAAAGGCGTTCGAAGATCCAGATGCGGCTAGAATAAAATATCGAGAAGAAACGGAAGAGGCCAGAAAGAAAGGGCTTGCTGCATAAGATTACTAAAATTAAATTTAAAATATGTTTGAACCATCACCTCTTGCCCCTCCGTCAATAATATCCGTTGCTACCGTACGCCAAGATATAGACTCGTTAAAGCCTTCCATAGTGGCTATCAGGGCATTACTTACAATGGAAGATGGAACAAAACAGATCTTGCGAAAAGAAACTTTGGATAATTTACAGAAGGATTTAAAAGCAAACGAAATTAAATTAAGAGAACTGGAAGATGAACTCACTAGTTTAGAAAAACTCGAAATAGTTTCCACTCCTACATAAATCAAAAATCCGCCGGCCGGCGGATTTTTGATTAATCAAGGGAGTGTTTACTTTACTGCTTCCTTCAGTGCCTTTGCTGCTGAGAACTTAGGTACTTTCGTTGCATGAACGTGAACTGACTCACCTGTTTTTGGATTGCGGGCTTCTCTAGCCTTTCGCATCTTCACTGTAAACTTTCCAAGGCCTGCAATGGCAACTTCGTCACCCTTTGCAAGAGTCTTGATGATTGTGCCAAAGACACAATCAACAACTTCCTCGGCTTGTACTTTAGTTGAACCAAGTACAGCATTTACTGCTTCCACGATGCCTGCTTTGTTCATATGAGTTATGTTTGAGATATAGCGTTTTTCCTAGGACCGCCATATCTTAAAATGATTTATAATTTCCACGCACGCAGCTAGCTTGCGGTGAATGAAATAAGTATATATATACAAGGGTTTTTGGCAAGCTGAATAAACATGAATTTTATTTTTGTCAAAAACTCTATTTACTATGCCTAACAACTAAATATGTCCCAATGTATGATCCAATCACAAGTGGAATAAGATACCAGTAGTTTTTTGTATACGAAATAACTGTAAATGCAGTAAGAATATGAATAAATGAACCATATAAAGCAGATTGATGAGGTTTCTTTTCTGTAACACGTAACATATACAGCGCCCACAATGCATCAGTGACAAGTGTTGCAAAGAGTACGGCAAGAAATATAAGAGGAATCATATGGCAAGTATACACTTCCGTTGGTTTAAAATTGCTTTAGATACACAAAGCCTAGAAATTTTTCGAAAGAGATGTAGATAATACTACATTGACTGAGAAAAATTCCGTAGCGACAAAGTAGATGGACAATTTCTGACTAACGAGCAAATTCGATAACGCGTGACTCGCGTATCACGTGTATCTTGATTTCTCCAGGGAATCTCAACTCTTGTTCCACTCGAATAGCAATATTTCTTGCTAGGTCTCGTGCTTCTAAATCATTCACCAGTGTAGGAGAAACGAATATTCTTATCTCACGTCCTGCTTGAAGTGCATACACACGCTCAATGCCTGCAAATGACATAGCGAGCACTTCCAAATCCTCAAGACGTTTGATATATCTATCCACTGTATCTCGTCGTGCCCCAGGACGTCCACCACTTATTGCATCTGCGACTTGAACTAATACACTTTCAATAGTTTCATATGGATATTCTTCATGATGTGCTTGCATCGCGAGTATCACCCTTTCATCAACACCATACTTCATCAAAATTTTCCTTCCAATTTCTACATGAGTGCCTTGAATCTCATGATCAACTGCTTTACCTATATCGTGAAGTAGTGCTCCTGCTTTTGCAATATGAACATCTGCACCTACTTCTTTGGCCAACAATCCTGCTATGTGTGCCATCTCTATCGAATGGTCCAAAACATTTTGTCCGTAGCTTGTGCGGAAATACAATCTTCCAATAATTGGAATAAGTTCTTCTGGAATAGAAAGTAGCCCGCATGCAAGCACTGCCTCTTCGCCTTTCTTTCGCATAAATACACCGATTTCTTTTTTGGCCTTTTCTAAATACTCTTCAATCTTCACTGGTTGAATGCGTCCATCTTTTATAAGCATCTCAAGCGCATTCTTTGCAATAGCACGACGCACTGGGTCGAAACATGAAATAACAATTCCTTTTGGATTCTCATCTATGAGAAGCTCAACCCCCGAGAGGCGTTCAAATGTTTTTATATTCCGCCCTTCTTTTCCAATTACCTTTCCTTTTGTTTCATCATCATCTATTTCTACAGTAGATGTGATGAATCCTGCGATTGGACCATTCGCAATTCTATAAATACTATTCACCAAGATGTCGCGTGCTTTGTCTTCGAGTTTACTTTCACCATCTCGGGCAAGTTTTAGTGCTCGTGACTGCAAATCGTCAGAGCTTTCGCGTTCGATTTTACTGAAAAGTTGTTCGCGTACTTCTGTGTTTGTAAGGCCTGCAACTTTTTCATACTCACGAATTAAATCTTTTTCTTTTGCAGAAAGCTTTTCTCCAAGTACCTCAATATTCTTTGTCTTTATTTTTACTGCATCTAATTCTTGTGCAAGTTCCTGTTCTTTTTTATCAATACGCTCTTCTTGTTTTTGTAATCTATCTTCACTAGTTTTTATTTCATTTCTGATTTCTTGTGCACGAGCAAGAGCCTCATCTTCTATTTTATTAGCTTCTTTTTTTGCAGACAAAATAAGCTCTTCGAGTTTCTGTTCTATAGAGCCACGCTTTAATTTCGCTATATAGTGCCGTGCGATATATCCCATCGCAACACCAAAA
Organism: Candidatus Nomurabacteria bacterium; assembly: GCA_943354975.1. GTDB lineage: Bacteria > Patescibacteriota > Minisyncoccia > Phycocordibacterales > UBA5272 > UBA11704. The sequence goes on from CALRDS010000005.1 coordinate 9,503, forward strand.
GCCCCTGCGACGATTGCTGATTCGAGAATAATTATTTCCATTTTAAAATCTTATTTAGAAGACTTTGGTTTTAGAACTTGATCTACAACACCGTACTTCTTTGCTTCATCTGCTGACATCCAATAATCTCTGTCTTTATCTTTCTCTACTTTTGCATAAGTTTGACCTGTAGCGTCTGCCATCATCTTTGTAAGTTTTGTTTTTAGAGAGACAATGTGTTTCGCTGTAATTTCAATATCTGATGCTTGTCCTTCAACACCAGTTAATGGTTGGTGAATCATAACTTCTGCATTTGGTAATGCAAATCGCTTTCCTTTTTTGCCTTGAGATAAAATAGTTGCACCCATAGATGCTGCCATACCCACACACACTGTTGCGACGTCTGGTTTGATGTGATGCATAGCGTCTACTATTGCGAGGCCTGCTTGAATCTGTCCACCAGGAGAGTTGATGTAAAGAGTAATGTCTTTCTTTGGATCTTCACTTTCAAGAAAAAGAAGTTGGGCAATAACAATGTTTGCAACATTGTCGTCTATTGGACCAGCTAGGAAAACTATTCTTTCACGAAGAAGTCGTGAGTAGATGTCATAGGCACGCTCACCAAATTGGCTTTTTTCAATAACTGTAGGAATTAACATGAAAAATTAAAATTAATTTACTAAATTCAGCAGTATCTTTCATTCGTAACTGTCGTATCAATCATCTCTGTGATTGCACTATACCACAACGATTCCTTTGTGTATTTATTGACATATTGTAAAAAATATGGTAGGACAAGGTTCTATGGAACCAATTTTAACTATAACAGCTACAGGATTTTTGCTTAACTTAGACGGAGTTTCCTATACCCTAGATTGGGTAGGGGAAATGCTTAAAGTTTCAGGTGGAGACATCTGTTATTACATAGCACAAACCCAAAATGGAATAGAGCAACTTAGTTGTTCACTGCCTGAAATAAGTAAATTTGTAGGACAAAACTAGGGTAAATTTTAATAAAACGTTTAATTATAAGGCTTTTATAGGAAAATAGGGGGATTTTTAGCTTGACAAACAGGTCAAAAAGTGCTATAATCCCTACTGAAGCAGTCCTGACTACAAAGAGGACTCGCAGAATGCAATTCTTTGAAATTTTTTGGGAGACCAAAATGAAAAGCTTCATAAAGTATCTAATAATTTTCCTTTCGGTGATCACGGTTACCTTCTTTATTGGCAACCTGGTCACCAACTGGAAGTTCGAGAGGGAGATGTACTGGTCCCTCTTCGTACTCCTCTTCGTCGTCTTCATCATCCTGATGGAGATGGCGGTAGGCTGGGGAGTAGTCTTCGGAGGAATCGCAAGATTCTTCCGGTGGCTTATCCCAGCGACATTGGGAGCAGTTGGATCAGCTGCCACTGCAACTGGCGGGGGGATTCTTTCCCTAGCCGAGAAGAACTGGTGGTTGGCAGGAAGTGCGGCTTTGGTAATCGTAACTGCCTTGTGGTGGATGTTTTCATCCTCAGGAGTTCCGGTTCCATGGTTCATGCTCCTGACGCAATCCGCCCTCGCTTGTTTCATAACAGGGGTGAGTGGCTGGAAGCACTGGAAGGCGATATGGGTGGCGGATTCGATCCTCACAACTCTCTTCCTCGCGTTCCTGTCGAGCGAGTACGGTCGCACCCTGTATGTATTCTCTTCGGGGCTCGCGGTCGACTGGGTATGGGTCGGAATGCTCTCCATATTTCTCTCCATTGTTACATTGTTTGGAGGGTGGAAGCTCTACCTCGAAGCACTCGAGGGAAAGCACGGAAAGCTTTCCACATGGATTTCCTGGGTGATTCTGATGGCAGTACTCATTACCATCGGGATCGTCTGGATTCTTACGGCCCAGCAACGCGATGCGATATATTACTTCTTACTTCGCGTTGCTATGATCGGATTCCCGTTCGCTGTCCTCATTATCGGGGGAGCGCTCGTAAGCAAGACGTGGTTCGGGAAGAAAACCTCCTGAGCTGAAAGAAATTGGGGCGGGTCGCGCAAGCGAACCCGCCCTTTTTATTTTTATATTTAAACAATAAGACAAAAAGAAATCCCCTGCGGTGTAAGCGCGAAAGATTTCGTGCGCACAGTGCAGGGGATGTCTCATAAAGGTTATTGCTACATGGAATTACGAAGACCAAAAGCTAATAAAATAAACATGAGGGTTTTTGGTGCGGTATCTACTTGGTAGATGTTGACAGACCGCTATAGAAAGATCAATTTGGTAGATATTGTGCGCGATGTTTTGATACCCATAACGCATGGGGGAGTGTGTCGGCACTCCATCTACCTCATCTCTAATAATACTACTATGTCTTTTATATGCAAGCCCTCAACTGTGGATAACTGTCTTTTACTATTTTCATGTCCTTTTTATAAAACATAGCCCGCGGAATAAGTTGTCTTTTGTATTGTATTGCAATGTCTTTTTGACACAGGTAGTGTGAGATGCATGCGATTACATCGCTTTTATGTATTACAACCCCTTGGTGAAGAAGTTGTTATAAATGATGTTTCTTTAATCAAACAGTGGAAAAACGTTTTCAGATATAAAAAGGGAGATTTTGTTATTCTCTTTAACGGAGATGGTACTGATATTTCATATTCAATAGAAACAATCTCGACAAAGGAAACAACACTCGCGCGAAAAGAAATTACTCCTGTATATATTCCAGAAAGGAAACTCACCCTTTACATTTCCATAATCAAAAAAGATTTATTTGAGTTAGTGGTACAAAAAGCAACTGAAATAGGAGTCTCCACCATTATTCCTATTCTCTCTGAGAGATCACTACTCAAAAACTTAAATGAAAATCGGTTGCAAAAAATAATAATAGAAAGCTCTGAACAGTGTGGTAGGGGAGACATTCCAACAATACTACCTGCTATTTCTTTAAAAGACGTACTAGGTGTTCCATCTCCGCATGACGTCTCTTATTATTTAAATAAAGATGGGGCAAGTTGGAGAGGTGGGCGGATGGATACAAAAAATATAGGTTTGTTCATTGGTCCCGAAGGTGGTTGGTCAAAGGAAGAGGAGGAACTTTTCAAAAAAAATAAAATAATAAGTGTTTCTTTGGGAAAGACTACTCTTAGAGCAGAGACTGTTGCTATTGTGGCGTGTGCACTGTTTATATAGCAGACAATATAGTGCAGTGATATACTTGTAATATAACTCGAGAGAGCTTATATTAAACCAATTAAAAAATATTATGAAATATACTCCAACACTATCCCGTGTTTTGATAGCTCTGCTATTCGTAGTTGCTGGATACCAAAAGCTTACAAGTTTTGCAGGTACCAGTGCTTACATAAACTCACTGGACGTACCAGCGGCAACGCTTGTAACTGCTCTAGTAGTTATTATTGAAGTAGTAGTAGCCCTAGCTTTTGCTTATGGATACAAAATACGTGAAACTGCATGGATACTTATGGCCTTCACAGCTCTCGCAACAGTCTTGGTTCACCATGACTTCTCTGTAGGAGCAAACATGGTTATGGCACTGAAGAATATCGCTATAATCGGTGGATTGCTAGCTATCATTCATCCTCACTCTCAGCACGTTTAATCGTACTTAACGATATAAACAAACTAAAACAGACGCCATCGGCGTCTGTTTTAGTTTGTTTAAATTATTTATTTTGATTCCTCTAAAAATTTAAGTACTTTTTCATTAGTAAGTACTTGATACAAATAACTCTTCGCTCTATTCTCATCTGCATCTTGAACAGAAGCAAGTACACGAACTAGTTCCACTTCTATTTCTTCATCTGTTGCAATTAATTTTTCCGCTTCTGCAATTCTATGTAATATTAACTGACTCATCGCACGTTTTTCAGCATCCTTTCTCCAATCAGATTTTAGCTGTTCTTCTGTCTTACTAGAATGTGTTAAATATTCTTCCCAAGTTCCTCCGAAACGTGTGACGTCTGACTTCATTTGTGAAAGCATACTGTTTAACTCATTTTCAATTATTGCTTCTGGCATATCTATCTTTGTTTCGGCGACCAACTTTTCCATAATCGCACTGCGTCGCTTCTCACGAGCCTTTTGTTCTTTTTCTAATTTAAGATTTTCAGATACCTTCGATTTCAAATCATCAAGTGATTTAAAGTTTTCTCCAAAACTTTGCGCGAATTCATCATTTAATTCTGGCAAATGTATTTCATTTGTCCCGAGCGAAGTCGAGGGAATAGTTTTTTCGGTCTTCTCATTATGTACATGGTCATGACCTTCATGCTCGTGTGCATGGTCATGCCCTTCATGGTCGTGTCCATCATGTGAATGATCATGACCCTCTGTGTGTGCAGACGAGTTGTGATTATGTTCATCATGAGAATGGCTATGAATTTCGCGTTCTGTAGCACGACCCTTTCGTAACTCTTCGAGTACATCTTGAATATCCTTGTCGGTTACTTCTATTTTTTCTTCTGTTCCAACTGATTCTTTCGCAAGTTTTTTATACGCTGGAAGTTTAACTTCTGGCATTACAGGGACTTTTATGGTTAGTTCAAGTGGATTTCCTTTTGCGATTTTTGTAATTGTGATTTGTGGTTCAGCTACTGGTAGAATTTTATGTTCATCTATTGCTTTCGTATACGCATCACGGAGTGCTAGATTTGCCATCTCTTCTAAAATAATCATATCACCATACTTTTTCACAATCACATTTTCTGGTGCATTTCCTTTTCGGAATCCATCTAACTCCAGAGAAGACTGAACAGTCGTAAAAGCTTTCGCATGATACGTCTCAAACTCTTTTTCTTCTACAACTATCTTGAACTCTACTTCTCCCTTTGGAAGATCTTTTTTTTCTATTTTCATACTACTTAGACTCTTCTGTAGCTACTTCAACCGGAGCATTTTCAACTTCTGTATTTTTCGGAGCAACCTCTTCTATAACATTCATGCTCTCGATAACTTTGTCTGCTTGTTCATCAATAGTTTCATCTGGTACACCACTTGCTGTAGTTAATGTCCCTTCTTTATCTGCCTCTGCAATCATTTCACCACCTGAAATAATATCAATTTTCCAACCAGTTAACTTTGCTGCAAGACGAACATTCTGGCCACCTTTTCCAATGGCGAGTGATTGTTCTTGAGAACTTACTGTAACTATTGCTTTCTTTTCATCTTCATTTAATTCAATTGATAAAACTTTTGCAGGAGAAAGGGCTGTCGCAATAAATCTACGAGAATCAGATGACCATTCGATAACATCAATCTTCTCACCTGATAATTCATCAGTAATAGCCGAAACTCGTACCCCGCGCTGGCCAACACATGCACCTATTGGATCAATGCGTTCATCATTTGATTTAACAGCAATCTTTGAACGAGACCCTGGTTCACGAGCAACAGCGACTATTTCAACCACACCTTGTGCGATTTCTGCACTTTCGTTTTTGAAAAGTTCTATAAGGAATTTTGGATGTGTGCGAGAAAGACGGATAGATAATCCACGGAAACCTTCTTCGATAGAAAATAGGTACGCACGAATACGCTCTCCTGGGCGAAGACGTTCACTTGCGATTTGTTCTTCAAACGGAAGTATCGCGGTTGTACGACCAAGATCGATAAAGGCAGTACCACGCTCAATACGCTGAACGATACCAGAGACAATTGTTTCTTCTTTGTCTTTGAATTCTCCAACTATTGATTCACGTTCTGCTTCACGAAGTTTCTGTACTATAACTTGCTTTGCAGTTTGTGCTGCAATGCGTCCGAAATCTTCCTGATTATCTAGTGGAAAAATAATTTCTTCACCAAGTTCAGCATTTTTCTTCAAAAGTTTTGCAGTTGAAAGTAAAATATGTCTTTCTTCGTTATAACGAGGTAAAAGTCCTTCGGCATTTTCTCCTTCAAGAGGGGCTTGTGAATGCATAGGTTCATATACTTCTTCTTCTCCTTCCACAGGCATACGAACTGTTGTCTCATCAATAACGATTTTTACCTGCTCAAAAGAAGTTTCACCCGAGTCAAAATTAATTTTGCAACGAACGATTTGTCCGCGCTTTCCATATTCTTTTTGATAAGCAGCGGCTAGGGACTTCTCTACAGCATCAACCACTTTTTCATGGCTGATTTTCTTTTCTTGTTCTAGTTGTTCTAGTGCTACTTTTAATGCTTTTATGTCTAACATAATTTTAATAGTTTACAGTTGTCGGTTTACAGTTTTTAGTAAAAGCAACAATTTCTAAATTAATTTGTAATGATTTCTAAATTTTTTAACAAAAATGGCCGGCCACTAGGCCGACACACAACATCCGATTACCATATTATTGTAGCATACTCATAGATTTTTGCAAGTACAGTACGTAAAATAGATTCTATTAAACAGTAAAATTAGATTTTATCGCATGATATAATCTTTAGATATGAATAAACGCACTCTGCCTATAATAATAGGTAATTGGAAGACAACCCCCGCGACACTTCAAGATGCGCTTAAATTTGTGAAGCAACTAGAAGCTAAGTGCAAGACTTCTAAAATAAAACTTCCTAAAAAGTCTTACTATCTAGCAACACCAGACATTTTTATTCCATATCTAAGTGATGTTTGCAAACTTGGATTCATCGGCTCACAAAATGTTTCGGGATTATCACTTGGCCAGATAACAGGAGCAACTATTCCTTCACAACTCTTGAGTGGCGGTGCAGATTTTACAATAATAGGTCATAGTGAAGTACGCGCGCGCGGAGAAACTGCAGAAGAAAGATCTCATAAGCTAGCCTTAGCATTACAATCTAAAATGACAACTATTTTTTGTGTTGGTGAAAAAACTCGCGATAAAGAAGGGGAATATCTAGGCGAACTTGAAGCTGATGTAAAAGAATCTCTTTCACTTGTAACAAGAAGTCTATTTGATAATCTTATAATTGCTTACGAACCAGTGTGGGCAATCGGAGGTAAGACTCCTGCAACACCACAAGAATGTTTCGAGGTGGTAATAGCACTACGCCGAGCGTTAGCAAACATAGCAGGAATTGATTATGCAAAAAAGGTTCACGTGTTATACGGTGGAACAGTCACAGATGATAATGCGAGGACTTTCATTGACGAAGGTGGAGTAGACGGACTATTAATTGGCAGAGCATCCCAAGACATAAATGAATTCTCAAGAATTATAAAAAATTGTCATGCTAAATAGTACAGATAATTGGAAAAATCATACATTCCCTGATGTGAGAACACTAAAGGGTAAACGCGTAGTTGTTCGGGTGGATTGGAATATGCCAGTAGTAAACGGAGAAATCACAGACACTAGTCGTTTTGATGTAACTGTTCCATTTTTAAAAGAATTGTCTTTTGCTGGAGCAAAAATCGTACTCATGACTCACTTTGGTGACAAGTGTGAAAGCATTTCAGTGATTGCTAAACATGCGGGGACCAATTTACCATTCATAGCGTTTACTCCTTCGCTTGATATTGAACTCATAGCAAAAGGAACTCGTGATTTAGCCCAAGGATCAGCACTACTAATTGAAAATGTGCGAATGTGGAAAGGGGAGGAAGATAATTTACCATCTTTGGGAAGAGATTTTGCATCGCTAGGCGAAGTTTTTATAAACAATGCTTTTTCTGTTTCACATAGAAAACACGCAAGTGTCGTTGGTATAGCAAAAAATATGCTTTCATATTTTGGACCAACATTTATTAGAGAGTTAGAAAATTTAGATATTGTCAGAACTCCTAAAAAACCCGCGCTAGTTATAATCGGTGGTGCAAAAATAAAAACAAAGCTTCCTCTTATAGAAAAATATTTAGACCAAGGGATTCAAGTGTTTGTTGGTGGTGCTATGGTACATGATATTTGGAGAACTCGTAATATGCAGATTGGACAAAGTTTCCACGATGAAACCGTAAACTTAACTGATGCATTTGTAAATCATCCACTACTTCTTACTCCACCGGATGTAGTACTTAGTACCGGAAAAGTTTTAAAATCTTATGAGATTCCAAAAGATGGGGTCGTGGTTGATTGCGGACCTGAAACTGTAGAGATGTTGGCCGAGGTTATTGATAAAGCAAAAACAATTATTGCAAATGGTCCACTTGGACTATATGAAAAGGGGTGGTTACACGGCACAGAGCAAGTCTTGGTTAAAATGACAGAACTTGGAGAGCAAACATATATAGGGGGAGGGGACACTGTTGGAATCGCCCATTCCCTTCATATTTTAAAGAGATTTACATTCGTTTCCTTAGGTGGAGGAGCTATGCTTGATTATCTGACTTCTGGTACACTGCCTGGTATCGATGTCATTGTCACACAATCCTAATTCGCCGGTTATATCTGATGTGGGGGAGTCTGTAAGACTAAAAAAGCTTATCTTATCTGCAAAAAATGGAGATGTAGAAGCTTTTGGAGCCATTTACGAAGAACTCTACACCCCGCTTTATAGGTACGTTCTTTCCAGAAGTCATAACATAGAGTTAACAAAAGATATAAGCCAGCAGACATTTCTAAGATTTTATGAAGCACTAGATGCTTACGAGCCTGAAAAAACTCCTCTTGCATATCTCTTTACAATAGCAAAGCGATTGCTGATTAATCATCAGGAGAAGCTTTCATCAATACCTTTTGACGAAACCTTAATGGAAACATTAGGAGATCAATCAATCGATATAATGTCTGATTCTCACATAAAACGTCTTTCGGAATCTATTGATGAATACCTACCATCATTAAACGATGACGAGAGAGACGTGATACGACTACACTTTTATGGAGAGTTAAGCCATAAAGAAATATCACATATTCTGGAAAAAGAAGAAGCGTACATCCGCAAAATAAAAGAACGTGCACTAAAAAAACTTCGCGCCCTCACACACCACCTCCATGAAGGAAATTAACACCTCAACGATCGAACAAGCACTAGCTATGTATAAGGAGACCGTGTCGCCGTCTAGAGATACGCTTATAAATATTCTTAATCAAATACCAGAGAAAGAAATTCGAAAGTATGATGACAGACGCGCGATACGATCCCCCTATAGATGGTTGGCTTTTGCTCAGGTGGCAGCACTTTGTTTCATAGTTCTAATCGCATCTCCTCATTATCAAACTACAACCTCTGAAGAATTAGCTACACTAGATGCTAATTTTTTCCAGGTTGATAAAAGTATAGAAGACTTTGAAGCGGGGATAAATGCTGAAGATTATGCAAATATGTTGCTAGACTATAATAACTTGTAATAAAACTCCACGAAATTTTATGAATAAAAAACTAATCACAACTATATTTCTCACAACACTAGCCACAACTACATTTGTTGGCGCGCAAAATGTATCCACGAGTACACTTGTGATTTCTAGCACTTCTACTCCAGCACAAGTCTTTACTGCATGTTCACAGTTATCTATTGGAAAAAGAGATACCGATATAGCGGACGCACGCGCTATTTATAATGATGCGATTGCGGATGCACTAACTGCGAGAAAAGAAGCCGAGGTAAAATTAGTTGGAATAGATGATCCGACAGAAAAGAAGCTTGCAATAAAAGCATCTCTCGAGACTTATAAATCTTCTGTGAAAGCAGCGCAAGACGCTCTCATAAAAGCCAGAAGTGATGCTTGGACTGCATTTGGTGCGTATATGAAAGTTTGTAATGATACTCAGAAAGACAACAGGAAAAATATAATGGACGAAAAGCGCGTAGAGTTAAAGAATGTAACGACTACAAAAAAAATAGAGTCAAAGCAAATACAAGCTGTTAAAAAAGAAGAACTGCGGAAAGCTGACTCAGATGAAAAGACTCAGTCAATACAAAGTAAAACTGACGAAAAGCCAGTAAAAAATAGTTTTCTCGATCAACTAGATAGTATATTTGGATTCTTTAAAGCAAATCGTATAAGTACTCCAGTGACAGTTGAGGCAAGTTCAACTGATTCAAAATAAATACTAGAGACGATTTAAAGAGCGGCGCCTACGGCGCCGTTCTTTATTTTATATCTATATTAAGCAACACTGGCGCATGATCACTGCCAATGAAATTAGTTAAGATGTCAGCATTTTTAATTTTCTTGACGAGCTTCTTATTTATGAAAAAATAATCTATACGCCACCCTACGTTTCTTTGTCGCGAAAAAGTCTTTTGATCCCACCAACTATACTTAACTTCTTTTGGATGTAGATGTCTAAACGTATCAATAAATCCCGCGTTCTCTACTTTGTCTACCCACGCGCGTTCAATAGGTAAGAATCCTATTTGATTAGAATTTTCTTTCGGACGTGCGAGGTCTATTTCATTATGTGCAACATTTAAATCTCCACAGAAAATAACTTTAGAATATTTCTTCTCTAATTTTTGTACATGTTTAAGAAATAAATCATAATAACGAAGTTTAAATTGAAAATGTTCTTCATCGCGGCCTCCATTTGGAAAATACGCCGTGACAAATGCAAAATTTTTAAAGTGCACAGTTATACATCTACCTTCTGTATCATATTCTTTTTTCCCTAAACCATACTCTACTTTTTCTGGTTTTACTTTTGTATATACAGCGGTACCCGCATATCCTTTTCTTTCAGTTGCACTATCAAAATATGAAAAATATCCTTTTGGAGAAGTTATTTCTCCCCCGAGTTGGTCAATTGTTGATTTTGTTTCTTGAATACCAATAATATCTGCATTTAATTTAAACAATTCCATAAGTGCTCCTTTTTTGTGACATGCGCGTATTCCGTTTACATTGAAAGAAATTAATTTCATAAAGTGAGTATAGCCTTATATTGTTTAGACTCGTAGATTGACAAGTGGTTCCTAAAATAGCAGAATGACTCTGTGCAAACAAGAGGAGACTGACATGGCAGATACCCCCAACCATGGCGAGATAACTGCGAAGGAAGACGCCGTAATGGAGATCACCAGAAGGCTAAGCGAATTCGCGCAGACGGAAGTCTCTCCAAACGTTGTGCGTCCGAAAATCGACACCCTTTACAAGGTGTATGGGGTGAAGCTTTTCGATGACATGGATGAGCTTTACGAGCTGGTCGGGGGAATGCTCACAAAACCCACTTGACCAATATAAGAAATCGAACATTTTAGCGCACAAAGTGGCGCTTTTTTATTTTATACAAAAGAAAACAGGCACGTACTGCGCCTAGTATAGCTTTGATTCCTTTCATGTACTGGCCCCCGAACGGCCACAGAACTTGCGCAGACAGATCTCCCCGGGTGCTTTTCCACATCCGAAAGAAATACAAGGCCTTTCCGAGATGTTATCCTTCCTTCTGGTGTCAGATGAGGTCAGGAAGTTGTCACATCCCTGCATGTGGCAGGACCCGAGCCCTTTGTTGTCGCATACACAAACATCACACAGTCCATTTGGCATGTTTGCTTCCTTTAGGGTTCTAGGTGGTGAAGTGTTTCAATTTCTATCTTACACCCACCAAAAACAAAATCAAGTTACTATTTATTTTTCTTATTATGGAACTTTTCGAATTGGTCGCGGAGGAATTTGTTTGTCACATTTGTATAAATCTGCGTAGTTGCAATAGATGCATGCCCGAGCATCATCTGTACTGTACGTAAGTCAGCCCCATTGTATAAAAGATCAGTTGCAAAACTGTGGCGAATAATATGAGGAGTGCATTTCTTTGCGATACCAGCGAGTTCTGCATACTTCTGTACGATTCTCTCAACACTTCGCGGAGTAAGTCGTATTGATTCTTCTTTTACCATGCGCGCTTGTGCACGAGGGGAGTGGTCTATAAACATCGCTTCATCAATATCAACACGACCCTTCAGATAATCTTTCACTGCACTAAGTGCAGCGCCTGAAACGAACACCACGCGAATCTTTCCACCTTTTCCTCGTACAGATATTTCTCCAGTTTTTAAATCTGCATCTCTATCTAGTGAGCACAGTTCTGAAACACGCAGTCCAGTTGAGAAAAACATTTCCAGTATCGCTTTGTCGCGTAATCCTATAATTGTTTTTGTATCCGGTGCAGACATTAAGTTCTGTAATTCTTTTTCAGAGATTAAATCTAACTCGCGCTCACCGGTCTTGGCGAGTTCTATTCGCTCCGGGTCATAGGACTTCACTCCTTGCCTACGCATGTATTTTAAAAATGCACGAAGAGCAATTAGATGGTAGTTTTGTGTTCGCTTATCAAGAGTCTCTACTGCTTGGCCTTTTTTCGCAGCGCGTGCTGGGTGACGATTCAGATAGACACGATATTCACGCATCATGGTCTCTGTTATCTCAGTAGGGGACTCCACTTTTATGAATTCCAAGAATCTATCCAAATAGTGGTCATAATTCCGAACTGTAAGAGCAGAACGACCTTTTTCTATCTCAATATATTGTAGAAAGTCTTGTTTTAGGGAGAATAAGTTCATAAAGTCTATAAGGTTTATAAAGTTCGTAAAGTCATGAGGAGGGCTGGGTTCACTTTATGGACTTTTGACTTTATAAACTTTTAACTAACTTGCAGTATATACCAGTGTCGCACAATATTTTAGGGATACGAGAAAAATCAAGGGAGGAGTTGCATTTTTAGATAATATATGCTATAATATGTCAATAGTTAAATATTATGCTTACTGCAAGAAAAAAGGCTGCTGCCATCAAAAACGTTCAAATGCATGCTAAAGACACTGGTTCTCCAGAAGTTCAGGTATCACTTTTAAGTAAAAAAATCGTTGAATTGACGAATCATTTGAAGACTCATAAGAAAGATAACCACTCACGACGTGGGCTTATACAGATGGTTGCTAATCGTCGTACTCATCTTAAGTATCTAGAAAGTACTAATAAGAAGAGGTACGGCGTTGTTACTAAAAAACTTGGCCTTAAGTAAGATTAGCTAAATCACCTTGCCTACTTTGTTGCGGAACCTCTCTCATTCGTCAACGTAGCATTATCTACGTCTCCTCACTTATTTCTCCGCGTCGCGTATCTAAGGCAATTTAACTAATTTCAAGTCGCGGGGTATACTAACTATAGTTTCTATTTTAATAAATCAATCAATAGGCGCGTTCTCTTTTATATTTTTATATTGAAGCCTGCGCCTTTAACAATCCAATATGTCAGTAATAAAACATAGCGACCAGCGTGTCGCAGTATTTATAGATACTCAAAATCTATACCACAGTGCAAAAAATCTATACAACGCAAAAGTAAACTTCGGAGAAGTTATGAATGTCTCTGTCGGGAAGCGAAAGCTTATCCGCGCTCTCGCATATGTCATCACAACAGAAGCCGGGGATGAGACGAACTTTTTCGATGCACTAACAAAAATCGGAATCGAAACCAAAACAAAAGATTTACAAATCTTTTATGGTGGTGCTAAAAAAGCAGACTGGGATGTAGGACTCGCAGTGGACGCAATTAGACTTGCTCCAAAAGTAGACACAATAGTACTCGCAACAGGGGATGGGGATTTCGTGCCTCTTGTAAACTTTTTGAAAGAACATTTCGGAGTACAGGTAGAAGTGATTTCTTTCGGACGTTCATCTTCTACAAAGCTTCGCGAAGCGTGTGAAGACTTTATCGATATGTGTGAACATCCGGAAAAATTCTTGATGGGTTATAGAGTGCACCGTAGCGCTAAAAAGGTAAAGGGGGTTGCGAAAAAATCTCAAGTTAAAGAATACTCAGACGAAGATTTGGGGATTTTTAAAGGGGAAGACGAGAAATAATTATTCTCAGGGAAAGGCGACCACGAAGTGGTCGCCTTTCTTCTGTTGTCTAAGTATTTAGGAGTGCTAAACTACTTCCATGCCCATCTCACATATTGATACATTCGAACACGACGTTGCAGAAGAGATAAAATCCAAAGATAGTTCGTTGACCAGCATCGCTTCTTCAGGTGGAGACGTTAGTAATTATGCAGAAAAAGAAGAAAAGACAAATACACTTTTAATAATAGCTATTGTAATAATTTCTCTAACTGTGGTCTGTGGTCTTATCTACTTAGGATTCACATTATACGCAAGCAAGGTAACCACAACACCAAAAATAGAGGCGATAGATGCATTAAACACTGATGACACTTCACTTCTGGCAAAATTATCTCCACAATTTCCACCCGCGATAGAAAGATACGTATCAAATGCTACAAAATCTCCATATGGATATACACTTTTCTTTTCTTCTTATTCATCAGTATTCGCATATATGCTAAAAAATGAAAGTCTTTACGCTGATGATATAGCGAAAGCGGTCGGCTCACCACGAGATAAAGATGGCGGAGCACCTGCGTTTGTATTTACTGATTTAACAATCAATAATCAAAATATGCGTTATGGAAAATCTGCATCAAGTACAGTAATTTATGCATTTATAAGCACTAAAGCAATAGTAATCGCATCAACTACAGAAGCCATACTTACACTCCGCGGTGATATACTTCGCTAATGAGTGTTGCAACATTGCGTAGCGCGCATATAGTCGGATTAAATGCCGAACCTATAACGGTAGAGGTCGATGTTTCTCAAGGATTATATAACTTTTCGATAGTAGGACTTCCTGATAAAGCAATAGATGAAAGTAAAGACAGAATAGTTGCTGCATTAAAAAATAGTGGGTTAAGGAGCCCGAAAGCAGAGAATCATAAGGTAACTGTTTCTCTTTCTCCCGCAGATATAAAAAAAGAGGGTTCACATTTTGATGTACCTATTGCGCTTACATATTTAGTCGCGTCCAAACAATTAAATATTCCAAAAGATATAGGGTGGTTCGCAGGAGAACTTTCTTTAACTGGAGAAATTCTTCCTATGATGGGAGTGCTTTCGATAACTGAATGCGCAAAAGAAAATAAAGTAAAGTCAATATATGTGCCAAGCGCAAATGTACAAGAAGCAGCACTCGTTGAAGGGATAAATGTTTACGGTTGTTCGAATTTACGTGAACTAGTTCTTCATTTAGGTGGGGCAATCGATGGGGTTACGGAGTTGGTTAGTTTAATGCCAGCACCAAAGACTGAAATCGTTTATGTTAGGTCAGATTCATTTTTAGATTTTAAAGATATTCGCGGACAAGAAACTGCAAAGCGTGCGCTAGAAATCGCAGCAACAGGTGGACACAACATCGCACTTTATGGTCCACCCGGAACAGGGAAAACTATGCTTGCCAGAGCATTCTCTGGAATACTTCCAAAGCTAACTCATAAAGAAGCGCTCGAGGTTACCAGAATTCATTCTGTCGCACATACAAAAACATCTCTCATTACTCATCCACCATTTCGTTCGCCACATCATACATCATCGTACGTATCTCTTGTTGGTGGTGGCACAACTCCACGCCCTGGAGAAGTCACACTCGCACATAATGGTGTACTTTTTTTGGATGAATTTCCAGAATTTGATAAACGTGTTATCGAGTCACTTCGTGAACCACTTGAAGAAGGGGCCATCACTGTATCTCGTGCGAAGGGAACATTTTCATTTCCTGCATCATGCACTTTAGTTGCATCGATGAATCCATGCCCTTGTGGATAC
>CALRDS010000006.1 GCA_943354975.1 Candidatus Nomurabacteria bacterium
TTAATTAAAAATGCTGGGCCAGAAATATTCTTGCGACAATATTTCCAAAGTGTATCAATGAGCCGTTCACGATTGGTTCCATCGTATCTAACTTTTAATTCATGAAGTTTATCTTTTATTTCTTGATCGGTGGATTCTTTTATATTTATATGTGTCTGACGAAATATTTCATCTGTATAATCCAATCTCTTCCACTCCTCACTTAAATCAAAAGTGTGTCCACGTGTAGTGAACTTTGTAGTTCCGAATACTTCTGTTGCAATTTTTCTGTACAATTCTTGTACGAGATTCATACCATCTTCATAATCAGCATATGCCATGTAGAATTCACAATTAGTAAATTCTTGCACATGTTCCGGAGAAGATCCTTCATTTCTATATACTCGTCCGATTTCAAATGTTTTAGGAAATCCAGCTGCCATTAATCGCTTCTGCCATAGCTCACCCACAGATATTCTCATGAATACATCTAAATCAAAATCATTGTGATGTGTAGCAAAAGGTCGTGCTTCTGCGCCGCCTGTGGTTACTTCAAGAGTGGGAGTTTCTACTTCCATAAATTTCTTCTCTCGCATGAATTCTCGCACCACATCCCAGAATTTACTTTTCTTTTCAAATAATTCACGAAGTTCTGGATTGGTAAGAATATCCAAATATCTTTCTCGCATTCGCAGTTCTTCATCTTGTAGCCCATGATATTTGTCCGGTAGTGGAAGAAGTGCCTTTGAAAGCATGACAACACGAGAAACTAAGACACTTTCTTGACCAGACTTCGTAACAAATAGAGTCCCCGTTACTTCGATAAAATCTCCTGTGTCTACGTATGATGTATAAAATGTATGCGCCTCTCCTGATTCTGGAAGTTTAATCACCGCTTGAAGCTTCGCACTACCATCATATAAATCTATAAAAATAAGAGCCCCCTGACCACGAGAAGACATTACACGTCCGCTAACTATGACTTGAGCGCCTTCAGATTCTAAATTTTTAAAATTACGAACTATATCACTTAATTCATGAGTACGACGAGAAACACTAGGATACCCATCATTTCCGGAATCTTTTAATGCTTGTAGTTTTTTCAAGCGTTCTGCACGAAGTTCTTCAATAGATGCCATAGTAAATAGTTTTTAGTTTACAGTTCTCAGTTTACAGTATGTAAATACAAACACAAAGTGCGACCGAAGGTCGCACTTTGTAATCTAAAAACTGAAAACTGATAACTGTAAACTATTCTTACGCTATTGCCTTAATCGTATAAACCATATTTCCTTTTGGAGTTTCTACTGTTGATGTATCACCCTTTGATTTACCAAGTAATGCTTTTCCAAGTGGTGATTCATTTGAAATCTTACCAGCCATAGAATCAGACTCTTCGCTTCCAACCAATGTAAACTGTCTTTCTGTTTTGTCACCTTTCTTTACAACCGTAACAGTTGCACCAATCTCCACGATACCAGTGTGATGTTTATCAGCAATGACTGCATTTTTAATTATCTGTTCAAGGTGTGCGATACGCTCTTCACAATTTGCTTGATCCTCTCGCGCTTGATGATACTCGGCGTTTTCTGATAGGTCACCAAGAGATTTAGCAGAGAGAAGTGCATCGGCGATTTCTTTTCGACGTACTGTTTTTAGTGTGTTGAGCTCATTTTCAAGCTCAGCTTTCTTTTCGTGTGTTAAATATTCCATTGGTCACCATTTTAACACAAATTTTGTACTTTGCAAAAAATAAAAACAGCTCTTAAGGACCTACGGTTTCATGTAATCAGGCTTATTGGCTACCATCCATTCTAGAGTATCCCTCATAGCAAATACAGCACCGAATGGATTATGTTGTCCTCCTTTCTCCATGATCACTACAAAGGCATATTTAGGATTTTCATATGGGAAATACCCACTAATCCACGAGTTAACTATTTCTTTTCTGGAACCGAGTTCTGCGGTACCGGACTTTGCCGCGACATTAACACCAGTGATGACTAGCGGCTTTGCTGTTCCACCTTCGTCTGCCACTACCGCACGCATCCCCTCTCGTATAACTTTCAAATCTTTTTCTTTAAGATTAAGATTTATTGTTTTAGTTTTTAAATCACTTAATACATGTGGTGTGACTAAAATTCCACCGTTTGCAATGGACGCTACTGCACGCACAAGCTCAAGTGGTGTAATTTGAAATCCGTACTGACCAATTGCTGTATGATATGTATTTCCTACAAGCCAATCTTCCCCAAAAACTTTTTTCTTCCACTCAGGTGATGGGACTAAACCATACTCTTCTCCTGGTAAATCTATTCCAGTGGTGGTAGCGAATCCAAACAAATTCGCATATTTATTAATACGATCGATGCCTAATCCCTTTTGGTCCTGATACCCTCCACCTATTTGATAAAAATATTCATCAGACGATTCAGCTAAACCTTTTCTCATGTCTGTATAACCGTGCGCCTTCCAATCTTTAAAGACGGTATCTGGCCCACCGTATTTATTTTTTATAACAAGCTTTCCAGAACTATAAATATTTTTCTCTGGTGTAATAACTCCTTCCATTAGCGCAGCAATCGCAATAAATGGCTTTACAGTAGATCCTGGCGTAAAAAGACCACTAACCGCACGATCAAGAAATACATGTCGTTTATCTAATAAATCCCGACTTATCTTAGAATTTTCTTCTTTTGTAACTGCACTTGACATCAAATTATTGTCATATTGAGGGTAACTGGTAATAGCAAGTATTTCCCCAGTTTTTATATCCATAATTACACCAGCACCAGAAACAAAGGGTGCTTTATGTGCGAGTGCCTCTATGCTTTCATAAAGCTTTGCTTGTACATCTTTATCTATTGTAAGAGTAATACTTTCTCCATGTATTGGTTCTACAGTTACGTTTTGTGCCTCAACTTCATGAAGCGCATTTATTGCAATAATACTTTCTCCTCTGACTCCCGCTAGTCTTCCTTGATATTGTTTTTCTAACCCATCTTTGCCGATATATTCATCTTGCCAAAATATTCCACTAACATCTTTTTTGGGATAACTAACGTAACCTAAAACATGAGAAAATCCTAATGTACTAGTGTAAACACGACGAGGGATTTCATTAGTTGATGTTGCAACAGTATTCCGTGCTAATAATTGTCCATTTCTGTCAGATATATTCCCACGCAATGCAAATATCGGTGTCATCTTTAAATGATTACTATCTGCTTTTTCAGCATAGACTTTTCCAAGTGTTATTTGCATACTATATAGTCTGTAAGTAAAACTAGAGATAAGTAAAATAATAATTCCAAGAGAAAAATAAAAAATATTTCTGCCTATCGGCTTTTCAAGTTGGCCTTCCATCTGATCTATATTTAAATTAGAAATATTTTCAGAATCCAAAAAGACATCCTCTGGATCGATTTCACGAGAAGCTTCAAATTTTGCGCGAGAGATAAATGTACGGTCGAACAATTTCATATAGAACTACTATACCACAAAGCAAAAGTGTGAAATTTGGTACTCGGGAAGCTCCAAGAACGACATCAAAAAACAAACCTAGGAGAGCTAAAATCATGTACAAAACAATCTTTTTTTTCATAGATTTATTTATTTATATAAAACACATTTGAAGTTACTGGATTGTACGGTCCCCTCACATACACACGAAGTGAGCTCGCTTGATCATCAGCAACTGTATCTATAACATCTCCGATAATAAAAGTAGGATCGCTTCTTAAACGTACTTGTTCCCCTACAGCGACAGTGGAATCCTTTGGAACATCTGCGATAAACGCACCTCCTCCATATCCTTTCAAAAAGAGTGTTCCACCCAAGGAAATCGAGCCCTCTACAGAATTACCTGATGCTGATAAGAGTTTACAAAGTGATGTATGGTCATGAACCTCAGAAATAATACATGCGACTTGTTTTCCGCGAAGATACACAGGACTTCCTTCTTCAATTCCATCTTTAAAACCTTTTGATAGCAGTATTGTTGAATATATAGTAGTCATGTCCTGTGTCAAAGGGTAAAGGATAAAGGAAGATGAGATATTCGAAGCACCACTTTCATCAACAAATCCATGCTCTATAAGTAATGCATCTTTTTGAGCCAAAATATTTTCTAGTCTTTCAATATTTAATTCTAACACTTTATTTCTTGTATCAAGTTCTTCGCGTGAGGAAAAATATAAATGAAAAGAAGACGGAAATTTAGAAAAATTTGATTTTAAATTTCCGTAATTAATAACTATACTTTCAACATACGAATACAATTTTGCTCTTATATTTGGCCAAAAGTAAATAAAAAGTCCAAAAATAATTACAACTAAAACATAGTACTTATAATTTTTTCTTGCTCGCGATCTATCGGAAAGATATGTCATCTGTGTTTTGTATTAATACATCTTTGTAGGTATTTATATTTTCCAGTATAATCCCCGTTCCGCGCGCAACTGCAGTGAGCGGATCATCCACAATAGTCACAGGAACTTTTAATTGCATTTCTAATAATTGAGGAATATTTCTAATAAGTGCTCCGCCGCCTGAGAGCATCATACCTTTATGCATAATATCTGATAGTACTTCAGGCGGTGTAGTTTCTAATACTTCACGAATAGAGTCCACTAGTTGGGCGATTGATCCATACATAGCTTCTCTTATATCTACATCAGTAATGATTGCTTCGCGGGGAAGTCCAGTTACCAGATCACGTCCTTTCACACTTAACTCTTCTCCGTGATCATCCGGCAATGCGGAACCAATGGCTATCTTTATTTTCTCTCCTGTTTTTTCTCCAATTAACATTTTAAACTCATCTCTCATATAAGTAACAATATCTTGAGTCAATTTATCTCCTGCGATTTTCAAACTCTTTGATCGTACAACGCCTGAGAGTGCGATGACTGCGATATCAGTAGTACCACCACCGATATCAACTATCATACTTCCTACTGGATCATGTATAGGCATATGTACTCCGATTGCTGCTGCCATGGCTTCTTCTACTATATAGACGAGACGCGCACCGGCTGATTTTGCAGCATCATATACTGCGCGCATTTCTACATTTGTAATTCCAACTGGAATACCTATAACAACACGCGGACGAAAAAGTTTTTTGTCCATGTCATTTGCTTTATTAATTAAATAAGAAAGCATTTCCTCCGTTACTTCATAATCTGATATCACACCGTCAACTAGTGGTCGCACGACTCGAATATGTGCTGGAGTTCTTCCCATCATATCTTTTGCTTCAGTTCCGACAGCCACTACACGATTAGTTTTTGTATTAAGTGCAACAACTGATGGCTCTCTAATAACAATTCCTTTTCCACGCAAATACACAAGAGTGTTTGCTGTTCCTAAGTCTATTCCGATGTCATTGGAAAATTGTCGATAAAGTCGTTCAAACATTTGAGCATTTTAGCATTTCAAGAGATGCGAAACTAATTTGACAGCTCAATACAAGTATGATTATATTTTATTCGCAATTCGGCTTATATGTTTTTAAAAGTTCTTCTACAGAAATAATTTCACTCTTATCTGATTTTCTTTCTTTTATTTCTACTCCACCTAAAGCAATGGACTTATCACTTACCACTACACGCATAGGAATTCCTAGTAAATCACTATCCGCAAATTTAGCCCCTGCTGACTCTTCCCTATCATCAAATAATACTTCTACTCCGGCATCTGTTAATTTTTTATATATTTCTTCTGCCTTTTTATATGAATCATTTTCTTTATCTTTTGCGATGGTAATTAGGTGAAGTGAAAATGGTGCGACGGCTTCTGGCCACACGAGACCTTTATCATCAGCAAATGATTCAACTATCACACCCATAATACGCGCAGGACCAAGTCCATAACTTCCCATCCAAGCTAATTGCTTTTCTCCATTTTCATCTGTGTATGATAAATTAAGAGCCTCTGAGAATCTAGTGCCAAGGCTAAAAATATTCCCGACTTCACTTGCTTTTTCTATACTTAAATCTTCACGTTTAACATCTAAATCTTTCAATACTTCATCTGTAAGCACTTCTTTATTTATGGCAATTTTCTTTTTATGATGAACATAAATTTCATCTTCTCCATTTTCACAAATCGTTTGAAATTCGTGAGAGTACTTTGAAAATATTCCGCCTGAAGCAAAAGTTAAGTATGTTATATCTCCAAGTCCTAGACGTTTGAATACTTTTATATACGCGTCTTGCGCCTTTTTATAATAATGATCTTGCTCTTCTTTAGTTTTACAGAAAGAATACAAATCTTTCATTATAAATTCTCGAGTTCGCATTATGCCAGACTTGGCGCGTGTCTCATTTCGGAACTTTGTTTGGAATTGATAAACATATTTCGGCAAATCTCTAAAGCTACGAACATACTGGGACATCATCTTTGTTATAGGTTCCTCATGAGTAATTGCCAAACCTAACTCTGTGCCATTTTTCAACGCAGTTTTAAACCAAACGTCCACCTTAGAGTCATCCCATCTATCAGTCGCATCCCACGTAGACTTTTCTTGAAGTGCTGTAAGAGAAATCTCTTGGCCTTCTATATTATTCATCTCTTCGCGTATGATTTCAATTATTTTGTTTATTACTCGAAGCCCAAGTGGTAAATACGCATACACCCCAGAGAATTCTTTGTGTATATACCCAGCGCGTAACAAAAGTGTCGCATTCTTTGATGTCTCATCACTTGGCACTTCTTTTCTGGTTTTAGTAAATAGATGTGATTGTCGCATGGAATATAGTGTACTAAAAAAAGACCTTTAATAAAACTACACCCTTACATCATGGATGGATACTACTATGAGTAATAATATAAGC
Source organism: Candidatus Nomurabacteria bacterium (assembly GCA_943354975.1). GTDB lineage: Bacteria > Patescibacteriota > Minisyncoccia > Phycocordibacterales > UBA5272 > UBA11704. The sequence goes on from CALRDS010000006.1 coordinate 6,819, forward strand.
ATAGAAAATCCAACAATATTTACCCAAGAATAATACTTGTGTGGAACGCGACGCTTTGTAACCGCTTCGATAACCACAACCACCATGCGGCCGCCATCTAGTGCTGGAAGTGGGAGAATGTTAAATATAGCTAGATTTATAGAAAGCACTGCAACTAGCGTAAGCACTGCTGCTACCCCGAATTCACTAGTTGAACCAACTATTTTTGCTATTCCAATTGGGCCAGCTAAAGAATCAATCACATTACTATTGCCGTTACTAACAGATTTAATGAGTGACCACAGCCCATCTACAGTCATCGTCGTCATGTAATAAGTCCTTGCGCTTCCTATTTTTATTGCTTCCCAAATATCTGTCTTTACAACTCCAATACTATCCACCGATATACCTACAGCTTTTTTATCCGGAATAATTCCATAAACAGATGCAACTGTAGTGTTCGCGACTACTCCGTCAACACGCCTGTATGTAATGTTAAATGAATCATTTCCTGGAGTCCCAATAAAAGCAATAAGTGAAGTCGCAGTAACAAGATTTGCATTTCTACCATTACTTGCGACTTTTAATAAAACTGTCCCTTGAGTAATTCCTGCTTTATACGCAGGGCTAGCGGACAATGCATCGACCACTACTAAACTTGGATTTTTAACTCTATTTCCATATATAGGATCGTCCACGCTCATATTTACATTTCCATAAGATATACCAATGAAAATAAAAAGCGCGAGTAACATGTTCATGGTGACGCCTGCAATAAGTACCAATAACTGTGCCCACCATGGACGATTACCAAAAGCCCGTGGGTGATGTTTTGCATCATCATCTGGTTCGCCATTTTCCCCCCAAATAGAAACATACCCGCCAAGTGGTAATGCATTTATCGCGTACACAGTCTCTCCATACTTCTTTTTGAAGATCTGTGGAGGAAATCCGAAAGCAAATTCATCCACTCGCATATTTGTCCACTTTGCAACAATAAAATGTCCAAATTCATGAACAATAACCAATACCAGAAGAATTATTAAAAACAAAAATAAGGATGAAATTGACATGTTCTCTAGTGTAACACGTGGCTAAATACGTCCCCTATTCCCCCATTACTTCTTTTTCTTTCTTCTGAAAAAGTACTTCGAGTTCTGCATTGGCGCTATCTACAATCTTTTGTATTTCTCCACGCAGTCTGTGCTGTTCGTCTTCGCCATACTCACCTTCTTTTGCACGAACATCAATGTCTTTATTACTTTCTTCACGCATAGAACGCACACGCACGCGTGCATCTTCTAATCTATCTTTTAAGAGTTTTACCAGTTTTTCTCTAGTCTCTGTTGTTAATGATGGGAAGTGAACTCGAAGTCCTTGGTCATCAGATGAAACTGAAAGCCCCAAGTCTGCATCGTTGATTGCCTTTTCCATTGCTCCTAAAATAGTTTTGTCCCATGGAGATACACGCAATGTTCTAGGGTCTTCAATATTTACACTCGCTGCATGAGCAATAGCCGTACGTGCTCCGTACATATCAATATGAACTAAATCAAGAACCTGTGGCGTAGCGCGTCCAGTTTGAATAGAACGATACTCACCTTTAAGCCAATCAATGACCTTATTCTTCTCTTCATTTATTTTTGAAAAATCGTAAGCCATAATATAAGTAAACAGTATTGTAACACTATTTCACTTTTGGTAGTAGAAGAGCTAGGTATTCAACTAATGCCTTTCCGGAAGCTGATGGGTCACTAGCATATGATGCTATTTCAAAAGTTTCAGTTATGTATTGTGGTTCTAATTTTAAAACTGACATTTCATCAGTAAGAGAAAGTATAAACTCTCTCACTGATTCTCTGTCTTTCCTCCCTTCTTCATCGATCTTTGCAAGCATCTCGACAATAAATGGTAATTTCATGCGTACAGAATGTGCTGTTTGTAAAAACTCTCCCACATTTATATTTGATTTATTCTTCTCACTTCTATCTTCTATATAACTAACTCTCGACAATACTGTATCTATTAAATTAGATTTATTACTAGTGAGCAATATAAATCTAACTTTTTCTCTTGGTTCTTCCAAAATTTTCAACATTGCATTTTGTGCGGCCAATCCTGCAGTATGAAAAGAAATAAGAGCTACTTTCTCATCATTGTATGGAGTGTTGGCCCAAGAAATAATACTGCGTGCCGTATCTATGTCTAAAACTGTTTGATTGAAAAATCTGTTTGCAATGGACTGTTCACTTAATTCTTTCCAAAGTTTTTCCCCTGCTTCTATACGATTATTTTGCACTAAGAGTACTGCGTGGTGCTTGGGTAAATCTGAGAGTTTCATACAAGTAGTATAACAAACTTAACTTTGTAAAAAATACAAATCCATGGTAATTTAATCTCAACCTAACTGTTCTTGGAGAACACCATGTGGACAAAATATAGTTCTTGCAATCTTGAAGAACTGATTCGCTTCGCAGAAAGTGAAGATAATCCCCTTGCAAGAGAGCTGGTGAATCGTATAAATCTTATGGAGAGTAATTTCCAAATTGAAATTGAAGATATGACTGTTGGTCTGGACCTAGATAGCATCTTATCGAAAATAGGAGAAAAGGTTCGAGATAAATTTTTTACAGATTTGAAATCAAGCATTTCACATCATTCCAAAACAACAGATTACACAGAAGCAACAGATACAGCTAAAGAAGAAATTTTGAATGAGATTAAAGCCAAATTTAATTTAAAAGTAAATAACCTAATATAGAGTCTGTCTACCTATGAATAAATTACTGCCACATTTTATGTGGCAATTTTTTTATACTAATAACAAAACGATTACTAATTTATTTTTTAAATACAAAAAAGTAAACGAATTTGCTTAATTAATAAAAATAAGGTATTATCATTAAGTTGGGTACGGACATCGATGAATGACGTCAACAGTACATAAAATAAATCCCGTACCTTTAGATAGATGAAGGAGGACTCCCCTGCATTAGAGTGCTGGCCATGATAGACCTCAGAGAAATTTTTGTATGTCGGGCAAGGCCTACCGATGTACAGGAATATTATTTGATTTTATCAGGATTCACTTTGATGTGGGGCAGTCACCTGTTTGAAAGTATACTACCCAGCTGGGTAGTTTTTTATTTCTTTGCAAATATAGAACGTTTGTAGGTGTCTAAGTGTTCCAACGCAATTCCCGTTCCCTTCGCCACACAATAAAATGCATCTTCTACTAGTACTGCTTTCACACCAGTACGACGTTCTACCAAATCTGGAAAATGTCTTAGCATTGATGAACCACCACTCATTAGAATTCCATTATCTATAATGTCTGATGCAAGTTCAGGCGGAGTTTCTTGAAGAACATCTTTAATCGCTTTTATAATCAAACGTAATTCTTTATCAATTGCTTTTACGATTTCATTTGTACGCATCTCAACTGTACGTGGAAGTCCGGCGATAAAATCTCTCCCCTTTACTTTCATAGTAAGTTCTTCTTCAACAGATAAAGCTGAGCCTATTTTTATTTTTATTTCTTCTGCTGTTTGATCTCCGATTGCTAAGTTGTATGTTTGCTTTATGTAATCAATAATCGCTTGATCAATTTTATTTCCAGCACACTTTACTGAAGTGCTGCAAACTATGCCGCCAAGCGAAATTACGGCGACATCTGTAGTTCCACCACCAATGTCTACTATCATGCGCCCCTGAGCTTCATGTATTGGAATACCAGCTCCAATTGCAGCCAAGATCGGCTCTTTCACCACGTAGGCATTCCTTGCTCCCGCTTTTAGTACTGCTTCGATAACTGCGCGGCGTTCAGTCGAAGTAACTCCGGCTGGAACTGAAACCATGACATCGGGTTTGAATAAATTAAAACCATTCAATGCTTTATTAATATAATATCTAAGCATCGCTTCTGTAACTCTATAATCTGCAATAACACCATCACGCATAGGACGATACGCAACGATAGAGTCTGGTGTTTTTCCAATCATATCTTTTGCTTCATTACCTACCGCCATAATTTTATTATCAACAATTGAAACTGCGACAACAGAAGGCTCAACAAGTACAACACCTTTGCCAGATAAATAGACAAGAGTATTTGCTGTTCCTAAATCAATACCAAGTTTCTTGGAGAAGAATCCCATAATGGGTGCATTATAGCATAGGTGGTTTTTAGTTTACAGTTGTCAGTTTTCAGTAAAACCCAATAAATATAAGACTTTTTTGAAATTTTGTATAACTGACAACTGATGACTGTTTACTGTATACTATTCTTTATATGCGCGTGCTTACAGTCGCTCCACTTGCAAGCGAAATCCCTTACGAAGAACTTTCATATTTTGGTAAAGATACTATTAATGCTGGTGATTTAGTAGAAATAACTATTAAACGTAGAATATGCAAAGGGCTAGTCATCGATGCGCGAGATGCAAAAGAAGAAAGACAATCTCTGCGTCATGCTTCATTTGGATTAAAAAAAATCTCAAAAGTAATAACAAAAGAATTTCTTCATCCAAAACTTTGGAAAGCCATTTCCTTTGCGTCTTCATATTTAATACAACCCCTTGGAACAATAATATACGATTTACTGTCTGAAAAATCATTTGAAACTTTAATACCTGTGACTATACCTGTGGGTGCAAAAGGATTCGAGTTATTACTACTTGAGCAAAATTATGAAAATCGTATAACTAGATACAAAACAACAATAAGGGAGTTATTCTCAAAAAGAAAATCAATTGTTATGTTTTTCCCAACAGTTACAGATCTAGAATACACCCGCGATGAGCTAGCCTTTGGAATAAATGAATACGTCATCTGCCTTCATGGTGGATTAACTGAGAAACAATACAATCAGGCGCAAGATAATATAATTCATAATACTCATCCCCTACTTATTCTAACTACTCCATCTATTTTGCCTTGGATACGGGTAGACTTGGGATTAGTCATTATCGAACGCGAACATAGTTCCTACTATTATACTCACGGAGAAAATGGATATGACATGCGATTTGTAATAGAACAATTAGCACGTGGAAGCTCAATACCATTACTACTGGGCTCACACATGGTGACACTTAAATCGCATTTACTATACAAACAAAGAGAAGCGACGGAGATTATGCCACTACAGTTTAGAAATGATAATGCTATTTCTGTAGTGCATATGGTAGAGAGTAGTAAAAGTGTAAGCCCCTATTTATCCAGAACCACACTTTCTATATTGCATGACATATCACTTTCAAAAAAGGGACACTATTTTTTGTACGCGCATAGAAAAGGAATGTACCCGACGACGATTTGTTATGACTGTGGAACACTATATGTTTGTCCCAAATGTGATCGTCCATATGTACTTCATAAAATAGCTAATATCAGAACATATGTGTGTCATGAATGTGAAAATATAGTTCAGTTAGACGATGACACTACGCTAGCATGTAAGCATTGTGGTAGTTGGAGAATGGGAACACTAGGTATTGCAACAGGTGGTGTAGAAGAAGAGCTGAAGAGACTAAAGATTCCAATTTTCGTTATTGATGGAGAAAGAACGCCTACGCGTGCTAAAGCTAAAAAAGTTTATAAGGAATGGGAAGAATCTTCTTATGGGGTTTTGGTCGGAACTGAAATGGCTCACAACATAATCAGAAAATGTGATGGGATTATTATACTATCACTTGATTCTCTTTTTTCTCTCCCAGAATATAGAACTGATGAAAAGATATTAAATCTAGTCACAGAAATGGCAGAAAAAGTAAAAATCTCACCAACCGGTGAAGGTAGTCTAATACTACAAACCAGATTGAAAAATGCACCAGTACTGAAACAATTAGTTGCACCTTCTTATAAAGAAGTTTTTGACACGTTGTTAAAGGAGCGAGATGAATTTCTTTTACCGCCTTACTACACAGTAATAAAAGCATCGTTTGATAATCTACCTGACACTGTAAAATTTCGAATGGAGCAAGAGCTAGAACCATACGTAGTGGAATGGTTCGAACAGGGTCGTGGTGTGACACTGCTTTTTATACATATAAGAGAGACTGAATGGGCAAATAATCCAACAGTTAGGAATAGAATTAAAAGAATAACGTCCGGTGGAAAACCTCTAATCAATCCTTTACATTTTTTTATATAAAAATACAACTTTACAAAAATATGATAAAGTAGCCTTATGAAAGTAAAGGGAAGTATAATAATACAAATAGATGCTGACAAGAAAAATCCTCTACGGGCAAAGGCTCGCAATATAAAGAAGGGCGAATTCGGCACTCCTTGGTTAAAAGATATTGTCAAAACCATGCAATCAGCTCTAGCAAAAGAGTCTGATGGAGTAGCAATCGCGGCACCACAAATAGGTCTTTCTCTTTGCATCTTTGTAGTGTCCCCTAACGCCTACACACTTGAAACAAAATCTAAACCTCTTATATTTATAAATCCAAAAATTATAAAAAAATCAAAGAAAACTGCGGAGATGCAGGAGGGATGTTTATCAATCAGATGGATATACGGGAAAACAAAACGTAGTATAAGTGCGACAGTAGAAGCATACGACATAGATGGGAAAAAATTCACATACGGAGCATCCGGTCTTATCGCACATATATTCCAACACGAAATAGATCACTTGAGTGGAATACTATTTACTGACCATGGATTTGATTTTGAAGAATACACAGAAGAAGAAGTAAAAGCGGCTGCAAAACGTATAAAATAAAAAACCGCTACTCCAGTATTTCTTTATACAAACACATTTTTATGACACAATGTATACATGTCCGATATCCCTATCTCATATGCATTTTTTGGAACTGGAGCACTTGCTGAAAGCGTACTAGCGTCTCTTGTACGAAATGAAATTATACCCAAGCTAATTGTCACCAAGCCAGATTCTCCACAGGGTCGCCATATGATTTTAACCGCGCCACACATCAAAACTTGGGCACAAATGAAAAGTATTCCAGTATTTCAACCAGATTCTTTAAAAAGTATTGGAAACAATTCTCCATTACACAGACAAAAATTCGATGTGTTTATCGTAGCGTCATATGGAAAAATAATTCCTGAAGAAATTTTAAATATTCCCCCATCTGGTGTTCTAAATGTTCATCCATCACTTCTCCCTGAATACCGCGGACCTTCCCCTATCGAATCTGCTTTACTTGATGGACTTAGTGCGACTGGAGTTACAATAATAAAACTAGACTCTGAAATGGATCACGGAGGAATATTAGTTCAAATAGGTTTTCCGATTGATACTGAAGCAACTGCAGGAACTCTCGAAGTAACATGCGGCCAAATAGGTGGAGATTTACTTTCTCAAATACTTCCTGATTACATAACTGGGAATTTAATACCAAAAGAACAAAACCACTCAAAAGCCACAGTTTGCAAAAAAATAGAAAAACATATGGGTGAAATAAAATTATCCGACACAGCAATAGAGGTGCGTAAAAAATTCCGAGCTCTCACTCCATGGCCAGGGATATATTTCTTCCATGAACACTCAAATAAAAGTATTCGTGTGAAAGTTACTGGAATAGATTTAACAATCACAATAGAAAAAGATTGGAATGCAAAAGAAATAATTACTTCTGTAATCCCTGAAGGGAAAAAAGAAATGGATTGGGAAAGCTTTAAGCTTGGATATACTCAAAACTAATTAAATTGTTTTAGATACGCGAAGCCTAGTAATTTTTCGAAGGAGACGCACACTTTAGTACGTTGATTGAGAAAAATTCCGTAGCGACAAAGTAGATGAAATGATTTAATCAGTTTTACTTTATCTCCACCTTTTCTATAATCACATCTTCTAATGGCTTGTCAGACACATCAGTTTTAACATCCTGAATCTTAAGTGCAATATCTAGTCCTTTTGTTACGTGTCCAAAAACTGTGTAGCTAGGAGGAAGTGGAGCTCCGGGACTTGCTGTAACTATAAAAAACTGACTACCGTTTGTATTCGGACCTGCATTTGCCATGGCCAAAGTCCCTTGTGGATATTTTTCCTTACCAGTTAATTCATCGTCAAATTTATAGCCCGGACCTCCTGTCCCCCAGACATTTTTCTGAAGTGAATCTTTTGAAAGAGGATCGCCTGCTTGAATCATAAAATCTTTTATAACTCTATGGAAACGTACTCCATTGTAAAATCCAGCTGTAGCAAGTTTTGCAAAATTCTTAACTGTTACTGGAGTTGAAGTTCCAAAAGAAATTTCTATAGAACCTTTGTTCGTTGTAATTGTAGCGCTTGTTATTTTTGTTTCCATAGTTGTAGTTGTTGTACTAGTTGTAGTTGTTACTGTTGTAGTTGAATTTGTATTTTTAATAGAATTCTTCGAAGAATAAGCGCTATCTACTGTTCCATAATTCTGTGTTTGAGTTATCGGTAAAGACGGCACTGGTGTAGTATTGTCTTGAAGTAAATACGCTATCGCTCCCAGAACAACGATAAGCCCAGCTATGATTGTATATGTTAATTTCATGTCCTGATCCATAATTTTTAAATTAATCTCTTAAATAAAGCTTTCATTTTGTGTGCGCTCCTTCTAAAAATCGAACGCTCCTTGTCTTTGTGTTGAGATAACTCACGAGTGAGCATGTCTTTCAATATATCTACAGCCTTGTATAAATCATCTTGCGTCGTTCGAAGTGTTGTTTCTTTTCCTCTCATATGAAGTCGCGCTTCTGCTTGAAACACATCGCCGTGTACATGATGATTCGTAGTTTTTGAAAGCTCAATTGTAAGCTTACCGCTAGTATCATCACGAGGAATATACTTTTCCAGTGATTCCATCTTTTCCAATGCGTACCCATGTATTGCATCTGTCATTTCCATATGTAGACCTGTAATTATAATATGCATAAATAACTAGATTATTTATTAAGTATATACCAAAAATCTTAAGTAGAAAAGGCACTTTTGTATTCACATATACCCTTAACGCATAGATTCGACAATATGTTACAATGTTAGATATATGACAACACACAAATTTACTTTAAAAGAGGTTTTTTCACCTGCTTGGACTAAAACTAAAGAGTATGCGTGGTATCTATTCTGTGTATTTATCCTTTCTGTAGCAGTAATGGCGATTGGAAGGTTTACATTCATACTGGCTCCACTTATTGACTATTTGGTTGGTATTTCTATAGTGACTATATCTCTCGTAATAGCCTCTGGACATACCCCTACCTTCAATGACCTCTTCAAAAGTTTCAAAAATTACAAAATAACTTGGCATTACATATTGACGACTCTACTTTATATATTAATAGTAGTTATTGGCCTAATATTCTTCATACTTCCTGGAATATATCTAGCGGTACGACTACACTTCTATAAATTCTTGATTATAGAACATGAAAATATGGGCCCGATAGATACGCTAAAAGAGAGCATGCGCATGACTTCTGGTCTGTTCTGGCGACTTTTAGGCTTTATAATCGTAATTGCCCTATTTAATATAGTCGGTGTGTTACTACTTGGTGTTGGTCTGATAATCACAATACCAGTATCGGTACTGGCTCACGCATTCTTGTATAAAAAGCTTTTGCACCACAATAAAGAGGTCAAAGTTGACAGCATATAAATAAAACCAAAAAAATAACTGCTAATCTTACCCAGCCACACACAGTGTGGCTGGGTCAACTTGGTTGTATGTAATATAACAACCTAGTTGACTTATTTTTAATAAAAGTTTAATATGAGTGTATGACCATACTCGTTATTGAAAATGACAAAGAAATCGTAAATCTACTGGGAAAAACTTTTCGCAAAGAAAAATATGCTTGCGAATACGTACATGATGAGGAAGGCGGTCTACGTATGGCTATTAATGGTAAATATGGTGTCATAATTCTTTCACAATCTGTAAACAAGAAAAATAAATTCAAAATCTGTGAAGAGCTAAGAAGCAAATCCATAAATACCCCTATAATAATCCTGGGAAATACACATGACGTGCAAACTTGTGTAAAAAGCCTAGATTCCGGAGCTGATGATTACATAGTAAAGCCATTCAATTTGGAAGAATTTTGCGCAAGAATAAGAGCATTAATTCGTAGAAAAGAAATCGTAGAAAGTAAGAGCCTGAGCATATCTGATATCACCATAGATTCACTTAAACATGAAGTAACTCGTGCCGGAAAAATCATATCTCTTACACCGAAAGAATATCGATTGCTAGACACTCTTATAAAAAACAAGGGTAATGCGATAACTAGAAAACAATTAATATCAGAAGCGTGGGGACCACAGTTTAAAGAAACAAATAATGAACTTAATGTACATATTCGTTACCTTAGGAGAAAAATTGATACCAGCAGAACAAAACCACTAGTACAAACAATACGTGGTGTTGGATACACTATTCGTGATTAGTTGCTAAAAGAGACTTAATTTTGTATTATAAGGCCTACATTCTAGTATAAAAGAATGTGAAAAAATATTCCGCAGTAGCTCAGCGGTAGAGCAGTTCCCTGTTAAGGAATTGGTCGTAGGTTCGATCCCTACCTGCGGAGCCAGCTAAAAATCTTAAGTCGTCAGTAATGACGGCTTTTGATTTTTCTGGCTCCGTGGGTAAGTTTCAGACATTAGTCTGAAACGTGGGATCGAAGCAGGAGACTGAGGTTTCCTGTTGTGTAATCACAATAGGACCAGTCGACGTTGGGGGTCGCGAAACAATCTTTTTCTTGAGTGTTTATAAAACACAAAATGAAAAAGATATGTTTTGTGACCGATATCCCTACTCACAGATTTATAACAACATACATTTTTCAAATTAATTGTGGCTGTCCCCTTTTCTCTATCCTCCCCCAATTCAGAGTTCCGAATCAGCAGATTCGTGGCTCGGCCATAAACATCAGCAGACGAATTACCAAATTCGTGTCCTGGACACACGCTTGGCGCCGAACTTGCTTACTAGAGGGAGCAAACTTGACAAAAATTATATATTAAAGCATAATACTTTTGTTCCTGATTTTTAGTTCTTTAATTTTTTAAAAGGTGTCTATGAAAAAGACTAGAACTGTAACTATACACATTGAAGGAATAAAAGAAGCTCTATCCCTTCGGGATGCTTTAAAAATTACCGCATACTGGTCAAAAACAAATAAGAGGAGACATTCACTAATTGAAAGTAAACTGGCAGAGACTATTACCAGCAAGCAAATGGTGGAATTGAAATATCTCCAGAAGTTGGCTGGTTATAAACGTACTTTAGTTTGGATTTAAAGAAAACCTCAAATAACAAATTTACCCAAGAAGAACTAATTACTTTCTTGGGTTTTTTCTTTTTATACCTCCCCTTTCTTTTTAAACCTACTACACCAGCAACTCAAAACAGCTTCACTTCTTTCTCTATCTGATACCAGTTAAGTGTTCTGAACTTGCTTACTAGAGGGAGCTTGACTTAGTACTTTAATAGTGTTATTATATTAGTAGATTCTAATCAACGTATTGGAGGTGTCCCTTGAAAGACTTTTTCGGAATGAATTGGGGACTGCTCTCGGCTATCCTCATTTTCGTTAGTGGTTACCCATATATGCGGGCAATCTACAAACGTACCCTTGAACGCCCCGTGACTTCTACGTGGTGTTTGTGGCTTGGTATCGGCGTTCTTCTTTTTGTGACCAATTTTCAAGCGGGAGCGAACTGGGGGACAACCCTTTTACCAATCTTAATGGGTGTAATCAACCCCGCAATTATCGTAGCCCTGTCCCTTCGCTATGGCGAGTACAAATGGAACAGAATGGACACTGCGTGTGTTAGTGTATGCATTATCACAGTCATTGTTTGGCAGACAACTCAATCACCACTTCTTGGTATATTGGGTGGCGTGGTAGCAGATGCTTTTGCCTGCATACCTTTGATTATCAAGAGTTGGAAAGACCCGAAAGACGAGCCACTATTCCCGTGGGCAATGTTCGCGTTCGCAAGTTCGCTGAATCTTTTTGCGGTAGAGGAATGGGTAATGAAATATTGGCTGTTCCCTGTCTATATGACTGTAGGAAGCACGCTGATTGTCCTACCTCTCATTCTCTATAGACTCAAACTCGCAAGAGTGTAATACCGCTTTACAAGAAAACCAAATCGTTTTTTTGCGAGGCGGTTTTTTTGTACTAGTTCTGAATAACAACGGAAGGAAGTAAACTTAAAATACCATGAAACTGTAATTCACTTTCAACCTTCTTCCAATTTATAGTTCTGAACTTGCTTACTAGAGGGAGCACTTAAAAACACCAACATTTATATGGGTGTTTTTGGTCTGTAACAGAGGGAGTTCGAACCTAAATAAATGTTGCGTTTCAAGTTGGAATTTAAGACGGTAGGCTTGACAAAAATAGTATCTTATGATATACTGTTTTTGTCCATTTTAAATTGAGGAGGTAAATATGTTGGCAAATAATTGTTATGCTCCAAAAATCAATCCATCTGCATTTGGGTGGTATATTACCAGAAAAGTCAAAGGTGATGATTCGGGTGAACATACCCAATATCTTCACGAGGACAAGATTTGGCGTACGAGCACGTGCAGTGGTCCTTTTGCATATACAGGTTATTTTGAATCTGAAAATAAAGCAAAAAATACTCTTGATGCTACGTGTAAATAATTAAACGGAGCCATCCAGCTGCAACAACAAAGAGTCGTTGCAGTTGGATGGCTTTTTTGTTTTTATGCTTCACTCTCTTCAATAATCGCCAATCGAACATCGTCCCAAGTTCGGAGCCCAATAGGGTGATAGGTTAAATCTAATATGAGATTAAATGGAGAACGCAATGTAAACTCTAGGTTTTTTCCGCTTATAGTCGGGTTCTGAAGCAGATAGCTCAAAAGTGCTCTCTTTTCGTGTGGTTCAGAACTTTCAAATATATACCTAGCTCTTCGTGCTACAGAAAGCACTGATGCCACAGTGGTTTGATAGTCGTAATCTGCTTCTCTGTGTTCTGACATTTCAATTTCTAATAACTGTAGCTTATCTGCATACTCTTGATGTTTCTTGTCATAGGTATCCTTAGTAATTCGCCCTTGTTGGAATGTATGTTGCGATAAGGCTTCAGTTTTATAAATTCATTGTGATTGATCAGAAAAATATTGGCCCCGTTGAGGCATTAAAGCAAAGCATGAGAATCACTAGAGGTAGGTTTTGGAAAATACTTGGTTTACTTGTAATTCTCATTCTTCTAAATATTTTAGGGGCAATACCATTAGGGCTTGGGTTATTTATAACGATTCCATTTACACTCCTAGCTACTACATATCTTTACAGAAAGCTTCACCACACCTACCACACACCACAGATTCTAGCTTAATCAAAATATATCTGAACTTGCAAATAAAAATCCTGGTCCGAAAACCAGGATTTTGCAATCAGGTAGCTGTGCAACATTAGCTACAGAGGGGCCAAAAGTTCAGCGCTTCTTCGAAAGACATTAGCTCTCCTTTGTGGCTGAACGTCCCTTTTTTCTCTACCCAAGCCTTTATATCCGGCGATATAGGTTGAGGGTCAAACCCTCTTATATCAATAATAAGAGATGGCGCTCGGTTAGGTTTACCAAAGGTACGTCTTTCGCTTTGTGTATGAATCAGGAACTTGGCCTCTTCTGTGATGCATGCATTTGGCCGCACAAAGGCGGCGACCATAGCACAAGCAGATGCACAGAGCCCATCCACAACAAAAAGACGCCCACTTTTTTTTATTTCCTCGCCGGCCTTTTGAAAGACCTTTATTTCACCCCCTCTATTAGAGGTGATGACAATTGGCCCAGAACCTTCTCCGGACCGACCAAAGGCTTGTGTAATCGCATTGTCCTCCATCGCCGCAGTGGCGAAAGCCGTAAAGAAGGACATGACGGTAACCAATAATACACGGTACATGATTCTTTCCTTCCAGATAAGATTTAAAAAAAATATACACGGTTTGTACTTTTTTGTCAATGTCGATAGATTTACTGGATTGCTAAATAAGCAAAAATTTTGTATGATTTACGAGTATCTTTTAAGGGAGGTACTTATATTTACAAATATTCCGTGGTAGTGGAGCGGCAAAGTAAAAACGTCAGTTCCAGGAACTGCTAAATATACTAAGCACTTGAAAACCCCAGAATGTAGTCAAAATATAATATTCCGCAGTAGCTCAGCGGTAGAGCAGTTCCCTGTTAAGGAATTGGTCGTAGGTTCGATCCCTACCCACGGAGCTTGATATTTACAAAAACACTATACTATGGTATAGTGTTTATGTTCTTTTTAACAACGGAGGCAACATGTTGTCCGCTATATTTGAGGTTGTTTGTGTTCAAGACTAAAAAAACAGAGATAAATTTGATTTACTCTCTAGAATAGTTCCTGGTTGGGGTTTGGAACGCGTCCATTTTGCTTCAACTGATGGGCTAGGATTAATGTATGCTCAGAGATTTGGCAAAGACAATGTTGTTATGGTTATTGGAGAATATACAACATTAATCAATTTCCTGAAAACACGCGAGGAATACGTTGCTCTTCTCTTAAAAAATGGAATTACTCAAGAGCAAATCATTGTCCTAGAAGGTAATGAATCACCTGAGCAAATTGAAAACATTGTAAGAGTGAAAATTTTCACCTTACTTAATTCATAAGAATATCAGGTTTAAATACACCCCACCGATTGCCACCGCGCGTTCGGTGGTCTTTCTTTTTATACACTTTGGTTCTGGTGGCTGGGTATGGTTTAGGTTTAGTGCAGTATTATCTGACTAAGAATAAAAAGGTAACTTCGGTTACCACTATTGAAAAATATCCAGCAGTTATGAAGGAAGTGCGTAGGGTTTATAAAAAGATATATGGTGATGTAATTATTAAAGATTTTTATCTCTTCAAATCAACTCAAAAATATGATTGTATAATAGGTGATATTTGGGAAGATATTATGGAAGATTCACTTCGTGACTATAATAAATTCATA
>CALRDS010000007.1 GCA_943354975.1 Candidatus Nomurabacteria bacterium
GCTCATGAAGGCCAGGATAGCTCAGTTGGTAGAGCACTTCACTCGTAACGAAGAGATCCCGAGTTCGATTCTCGGTCCTGGCTCCAGAAAAAATAAATAGCGTACTTTTTTCTGGAGCCAGGACCAGGGAAAGGGGTCGGGAAAACGGATAAAGTTTTCCCGTGGCGGAAGAATGGAAACCGAGGGGTTTCCAAACCGAAAGTGAGTGATAGCGAACGAAGGTTGGGGTTGGATCTAATAGACAATTTAGTAGTTTTTCTGTAGTGTAAGATACATTCTGTTCTATTTATTGGAGTCTTTATGGGTCATGCTGACTTGTCGTCGCAGCTGATCCGTCGGCTGCTGAATTGTCTTGGTGAAGATACTTTTTCTCATACAGAATTAGAAGAAAAATACAAAAGAATGTATCCACCATCAAAATTTTCCAGGACCTTCAACCATACGATGAAAATACTTATGCCAGGGAAATGGCCAGATGGTTTGACTCTTGGTATCAAGATGGCTATCGAAAATTTGAGGAAGAGCAATCACATCACAAGAAACATGGTATATAGGAACAAAGAAAGCAAAATTGTTCCAGTGTATTTTATAACGCAAAAAGGTAGAATGTTACGCTCTAATGAAAAGTGAACTTGCGCCGCCTCTCAAAAGGCGGTATTGTTTTGTTTATGGAAAACACTTCAGAAATAAATAAAGAAATTGAAAATCTTGAGTCTAAAATGAATGAGATGGGGTTTTGGGATAATAAAGAAAAAGCTCAAGAAATAATAAAGAAAATAAAAGAACTAAAAGAAGAGCGTGATGGTGTGAGTGCATTAGATAAAGGAAATGCTATTATGTCAGTGCTTGCAGGTGCAGGGGGGGACGATAGTGAAGATTTTGCTAGAATGCTACTCGATATGTACAAAGCATATTTTGGCCGGAAAAACTTTTCGTACACAACACTTCATAGTAATACAAATGATCATAACGGTTATAGAAATGTAACTATTGAAATTGATGGCAGGAATGCGTATGGATTGTTAAAAAATGAGTCTGGTGTACATAGGCTCGTACGCATCTCACCATTTAATGCAAATGCAAAACGTCACACTTCTTTTGCTATGGTGGAGGTATTGCCTGTGATTCCACCAACTGAGCGAAAAACAATACACCCTGACGAGATTCGTATCGAGACTTCTAAATCAAGTGGACCAGGTGGACAAAATGTAAATAAGCGTGAGACTGCCGTGCGCATAGTACATATTCCGACAAATATTTCAGTACATGTGGCGACAGAACGTCAGCAAGATCAGAATAAACAAAAGGCATTAGAGGTCCTGCAATCAAAACTTTACAAATTAGAAGAAGAAAAAAGACGCGCCGAAATAGAAGGACGACAAATTTCTAAAACTACTGAAATAGAATGGGGCAATCAAATACGATCATACGTTCTTCATCCGTACAAAATGGTGAAAGACCATAGAACAGATGTTGAAACTAGTGATGTGGAAGGAGTTTTAGAGAAAGGCGAGATTGATAAGTTTATAGAGGAAGAACAAAAGCTATAAAGTGGCATAATTTGTTCACATCTTATGTGTTTTCCTATGTTATAATCAATGGATGCTCTATTTTGACCGAGTTTCAAAGGAATACCAGGATGGAAACAAGGTATTGGATAATATTTCTCTAACAGTTCACAAAGGTGAATTGGTTTCTATTGTTGGGCATTCAGGCGCCGGAAAGACCACACTAATAAAACTACTCCTTGCAGAAGAAGCGCCAACTGAAGGAGTAGTTTCATTTTACTCAGACAATATTCATACCTTAAGTGGAAATGACATGGTGAAATATCGTCGAAAGGTTGGCGTAGTTTTCCAAGATTTTCGTTTAATTCCAAATAAAACCGCATATGAAAACATTGCTTTTGCGATGGAAGCTGCAGGAAAGCATGATGATGATATTGCACACGATGTGCCGCATGTTCTTGACTTAGTGGATTTGAAATCTAAGATGCATCATTTTCCACATCAACTCTCTGGTGGTGAACAACAGCGCGTTGCTATAGCACGCGCCATCATCAATCGTCCAGAAATTATCATTGCAGACGAACCAACAGGAAACCTAGATCCACTGAACACTTACGATATCGTTCAAATTTTAAAAAAGATAAATGATTTAGGTACAACAGTTATATTAACTACTCACAATAAAGGAATAGTGGACAGTCTTGGTCGTCGAGTGATAACCATGGAAGATGGTCGCGTGACTAGAGATCAAAAGTCTGGTAAATTTACAATGTAATACAAATGAGAGCATCTCTTACAAAAAGAATAGTTACTGCCGGGTTCAGAGGATTTTATCGTAATAAAACGGTATCACTGTCTTCTATTTTTATATTAACTATTACACTCTCTATCATCACTGCTTTTTATTTGTTCCACGCAGTGTTTACTTACACGCTGGATCAGATTCGTGAAAAGGTAGACGTGAGAGTTTATTTCACAGTGGATGCAACGGATGAACAAGTCTCTGATGTAAAATCAAAATTACTCGGTCTTAGTCAGGTAAAGTCCGTCACATATACTTCTGCTACTCAAGCACTCGCGGATTTCAAAGTAAAGCATGCAGGAGATCAGCTCACACTTCAAGCACTTGATGAATTGGCCGCAAATCCGTTCGGAGCGTCACTTTCAGTTGTGGCAAAAGATACTTCACAATATGAATCAATCGCTAATCAATTAGCTACTGGCTCAGGATTATTAGGAGATGCAGCAGGGGCGGTGGATAAGATAAATTATTATCAATTAAAAGATAGTATTGATAAATTAAATAATATTATTGGATGGACCAATACAGTTGGATTTTGGCTATCTATTCTATTTATTTTGATGAGTTGTATGATTGTATACAATACGATAAGACTTGCGATATTTGTTTATAGAGATGAGATCGCAGTTATGAAATTAGTTGGTGCATCAAATATGTTTATACGTGGGCCATTCGTGGTTGAGTCTGTTTTGTATGCATTAATCGCAACAGCTATAACACTAGCACTATTTTATCCGGGAACTATATGGGTGACGAAAAAGACCGTGATATTTTTTGAAGGTATGAATATCAATCAGTACTTCGTTGACCATTTCTTTGAATTAGGTGGAATGTTACTTCTTGCGGGAATTGTGTTAACAGTAATCTCGTCATTGTTGGCGGTACGTAAATACTTGAAGATATAAAAAACCGCCGGATTGGCGGGGTTGGTTTTACATGGGGCGACCATATTTTTCTTTCATTTCAGCTTCGCAACTTTTTTCATATTCCTCGTCAAGTTTTTTGTACAGAAGATGGTCCATCATGTAATGAGGGATGTTATCGCTATTGTCATCGTCAAAGAATTCTTGTATTGCCTGGTGATACTCCCTCCTCTTATAAATGAAGCCATCTGAGGTATTTGCACACTTGATGAGTGTATATTTATAACCGCGTTTCTTTTTCTTTGCATCCGAGGTGGGCATGATCCCCTCGATATGTTCAGATGATTGGTATCCACAATTCGCACAGAGAAGTCCGTACATTTAAGTCTCCCAATGTTCATTTATTTTTATACTAGCAAAATATCTGTAAAAATAAAAACCGACCGATACATTAGTATGGTCGGGGCAGTGATCAGTGATTAGCTTTTGTCTTAGCATAATCACACGGAATTTGGTGCTATCTTTCCGATTGAGATTGTTATACGCACAAGGGGACATGGCCCTAATCTCTGTAATTAGATTATTACATGTTTATTTCAAATGTCAAGTATCTGCTATACTTGTATTTATGACGCAAAAAGTTGCACTCGATATTCTAAAATTAGGCCATACTACATTTCTCACAGGAGCTGCTGGTGCGGGGAAGTCTTATGCACTTCGTGAATATATAACGTACTTACGAAAGCATGGAATTCGCTTCGCTGTGACAGCATCTACCGGCATTGCGTCTACTCATATAAATGGAACTACCATTCATGCATGGAGTGGTATAGGTATTAGACAAAAGTTACACGCGTATGACATAGATGCATTAGAGGAAAAACAAAATTTATATAAAAGATGGAATGAAACACATGTTCTCATAATAGATGAAGTGTCTATGCTTCATGCATCATTTGTAGATATGTTAGATAAACTCGCCAAACACATGAGAAGAAATGAAAAGCCATTTGGTGGAATGCAAATAGTTTTCACTGGAGACTTTTATCAGTTACCTCCTGTTGTGCGGGGAGATGATGAATATGAAAATCAGGAAGTATTCGCATTTACCTCACGTGCATGGATAGAGTCTAAACCTGTGGTGTGTTATATCACTGATCAGTATCGTCAGGATGACAGTAAATTAACTGGGATACTAAACGCAATACGTGCGGGGGAGATAGAAGACGAACATTTTGAAATTTTAAAAGGTACGAGTACCAAGAAACATAAAGAAGATCATATAAAACTCTATACTCACAATGAAAATGTGGATGAGATAAATAAGAAATATTTTAATGAAATAAAAGGTGAGGTATATAAGTACGAAATGATTACAAAAGGAAAAGCATCTATTGTAGAATCACTGAAGAGAAACTGTTTAGCGGAAGAGAACTTAGAATTAAAAATTGGTGCAAAAGTTATTTGTATAAAAAATGCAAGTGACAGAACGTATGTAAATGGTTCTATGGGAGTGGTGAGCGGATTTACGAAAGATAGAGGTCCTATAATCACACTTTCAAATGGTAAAAAGGTGAATATTGTAGCAGATACTTGGAGGGTGGAAGAAGACGGAAAAGTACGCGCAGAACTTTGCCAACTCCCCCTTAAATTGGCTTGGGCTATCACGGTTCATAAGAGCCAAGGTATGACCCTAGATAGGGCAGAAATCGACCTCAGTCGCGCCTTTGCTTCGGGGCAGGGATATGTGGCACTTTCCCGTTTAAAGACCCTAGAAGGGCTACATTTAAAAGGGTTCAATCCTATGTCTTTACAGGTGGCAGATGTAGTGAGAGACAACGATAATATGTTTCGTAAAAAAAGTGAACAAGCAGAAAATGCTGTAAAAAAATATGGAGTAAAAGAATTAGAGAAGTTACAAGAAAGTTTCATAACATCAACTGGTGGAACTATTGAAGAGATAGATGAAGAAGCTGAAGAGATACAAAAAAAGACACCGTCTCATATAAAAACTCAAGAGATGTTAAAAGAAAAGTTATCTATAAAAGAAATAGCAGAACAAAGACATTTATCGATAGACACTATTATCGGTCATATAGAAAAATTGGTGGAGAATAAAGAAAAGGTAGAACTTAAACACGTACTCCCAAAGAAGATAGCTAAAGACATTATTTTAAAAACATTTAAAAAGCTAAAAACCCATAAATTAACTCCAGTATTTGAGGCACTAAACGGCAAATACAGCTATCACGAAATAAGACTTATAAGGGCTTCGATGTAAGTATTTTCAATAGAATTTTAGTTTTGTTTAGATATTTGTTATATAATGTATTTATAAAATTATAAATTATGCAAACAAAATATATTATTGGTATCGTGGTTGTTTTAATTATTCTTTCTGTTATTCCTGTTTATTTTGGTAAAAAAATTCCAGGGATGAAAACCCAGGATGTTTATAATAATCTTGTTCCCGGTGGCCCTGGCAGTAAGACTCAAGATAATTCTGTTAGTCAATCTGGCACTAGTATAAATATATCTAACTTTGCTTTTTCTCCAATTAATCTTTCTGTAAAGAAAGGTACATCTGTTACTTGGGTAAATGATGATTCTATGCCACACACTGTCACATCTAAAAAAGGTATTTTCAGTAGTAGATCTCTTTCTAAGGGGGATACATTCAGTTATACTTTTAATTCTGTTGGATCATATGATTATATATGTAATTTCCACCCATCTATGAGTGCTAATATTACCGTGACAGAGTAATCCATGAATTTCTTCCCTTATAAAATAAATTTTGCTTTTGTTGTTGCAATAATCGCTGTTGGTTGTGATGTTTTATTCCATAAGTTTTTTACACATCCAATGGAGTCCTTTGATTATTTCACGGTGAAGTGTTTAATCGCATTTTTTGTTACCACTATATTTCTTAACTGGCCTGCTCTTGTTGATGGTACAAAAAGAAAGTTTTACAGTAGTGCTTGGATTATTGTTCCAGCATCATTATTTACATTTCTCATGAGTTTATACTATCGTTGGTGGGAATTCTTAAGTGGGGTTCCTTATGGAATACGTCCACCAGATATTGATTTTATAAATAGAGATAATACATTCTTGTTTGCTCTATCTTGGTATATAGGCCATTCAATCTTTTATCTTATCGGTGTATGGGTAGCAAAAAAGACCACTAAACCGACCTCAACAGAAGAGATGGAATTAAATGGAAACAGCTCCCCATTAGTATCTATTTAGTTTAGTGGATTAGATTCTGCTGTTATACATTCTTTATATGTAGTAGTAGCACCTTCAGTAATGAATGCAGTATTTCCTTTATTCCAAAATATTATTGATTCATCTTTGTTTGCATATCGAGCTCCAGAGGCAGAAATAACATGAGGGAGTTTTATTGAACGTCCATCACTTAAATTTAAACTGACCAGAGTATCATTTTTTGGATAAAATGTCGCAATGATATTTTTGGCATCTTTACATGTAAATAAGTAAGTGTCACCAATCTCTATAGGAGTTTCTTTATTTATATACAAGTATCCAGTGATTATTAAAAATAATACTAGTATTGCTACAATTTTATTTTTCTTTGTCATATATATAAGTTTACTTTAAATTTCAGTCATTGATAGGGGATGAAAAGTATAGTATTATTGTGGGGTCAATTAGCACTTTCGTAAGAAAGTATCGTAGTGTTTAGGTTTTTACCACATTGGGGAATCGTCTAATGGTAGGACACATCCCTCTGGAGGATGGTATTGGGGTTCGAGTCCCTGTTCCCCAGCAACACGTTTTATCGTAGGCGAAGCCTGCTGTGATTTTGTGTTGCTGGGGAAAGCATGAGAGGTTGGCTCTCATGCGTCAGGGACTCGAAGGGCCGCAGTGATGTTTCGTTAGTAAACGAAACCACGAGGGGCGGGCTGCGAACTTTTTGAGTGACGACGAAAAAAAGATTTGTAGCCGAGTCCCTGTTCCCAAACTGATATACTTATGCAATGAAACTCACTTTTACATACGATAGAAATCGTGACATCCACTGTCTCTTGAATTATGGTAAGACTTCTATAAATTCCCCAACCCCCACAAAAGTATATGAAGAACTTATTAGTAAATATGGTGAAGATGTTTCGGAGTCTGAGACAGATACATTCATAGAATCATATTTTTCTACACACAAGACGGATGTAAATTCATTTTTGAAAAGATTTCAAGAACAATGGGATGCGATTTCATTAGAATATCAAAAGAAAGCATGGCAAGTTTTTGGAGTTAATTTACCAAGTGATGTCACTGCTTACTTAACAATAAACCACAGAGCTCCGTATAGCATTGAAGAGAATATGTTTTATATTGTCATGTATGGGTCTGCACCTATCAAAACTGCTATGCATGAGCTGTGGCATTTTTATACATGGTATAAATACGGAATTGAATGGGAAAAGAAATTAGGTACAGAAAAATATAATGAAATAAAAGAAGCATTAACAGTTTTATTAAATGTCGAATGTAAGGATTTATTACCTACTGGAGTAGAAGATAGTGGATATCCTCAACATAAAGAACTTAGAGAGAGGATAATTAATCTGTGGGTTAAAGACCAGAATATAGAAAATTTGTGGAATGCTCTTGTTTTATAATTGAATCTCATTAGCAACAAATCTGGCGAATGGAATTCTAAAATAAAAAACCGCCTGACGAGGGCGGGAGTATAGATTAGTTATAATTTTTTGTTTTCTGAATGTGCTATTCCATAAGATCTGGCAAATCACCTCCGGCATTTTTCCAAAAAAGCTTTGTTTTGTCACCATAAAATGAGTAAATTTTCTCATTTCCCCACATACATTCGATGGAATTATTCGGGTTATTTTTATGAGTGATATTTATACAATGATCTTGTGCTTCTGTTTTTGTTAAATATGACACCATAGAAAGATGTCCACTCATATACATTTCATACCTACCCACACCCGCTGCAGACTGTTTTGCTTCAGGACTTGGTTCTTGAGGTGATTTTGTTCTAATAAGTAGCTCCTTAGAGATAGATTTTCCATTTTCTCCAGTACAACTCACAGAAATAGTAAGTAGTGATGTGCCAACTCCAATTTCCTGTTCACCTTGTGATTTTCTTCTTTGTTTACCTCGGACACTATTTTGTCCCTTCCCTTCAATAAAGCATTCAGTAGTATTGGTTGACTTCCATGTAACCACGGTTGTCTTTTCAGGTTCCACAATCATCGGATTTGCAGAAACCAATAAAGATGGGGAGGGGGATATTTTGTTAATTTTTGTATTTTTTGCTACAGGTTGCGCTTGTTGGTTTTTATCTGTACTATTTTCAGGTGTAATGTTAGCTTGCTTACAACTTATTTCCTTAATCTTAGTTCGTGTTCCTGAATTAATTACACCATCTGATGTTACTGTATTATCTACTTGAAATTTTTTAACCGCCGCTACAGTTCCGGCACCATAGTAGCCGTTTGGAGTATTTGTTAGATACTTTTTATCAAAAAGGAATTTCTGTAATCGCAATATTTCACTATTTGAACTTTTATCTTCCATACCAATTGAAAGATTTTTGGTTAATGCTATACAGGTTGCATTTGAAGAGGAAGCAGATAAAACAGCTGGCCCCTGTAAATCATGAGTTGTATCTGAGTTTACAGTTTCAACATTTAAAGTTTCCTGCTTAATAGGTTGTTTTGTTTTAAACCACATCGTGGGGTTCCACCACGCAGCGAGAACCATCTGGGGGGTAAATAATATTACAGCAAAAATACCAGCAAATATATTTTTCTTTGTCATGTTTTTAGTATACTACTATTATAGAATGACCAAAAAAGATATCTCCACCGGCATGGCACATAATATTGCCACAGGATTTACGAAAAGTTCTCATCGGAGCACCTAAAGCACTAGAAGTATGGAAAGATAGCACACCACTAGCACGTTTAATCTTTTCCTCTTTCTTTTTTAATAAAGCAAGGGCATACTTAAGGTAGTGGGTATTTAATACTTTATCTAAACTTTATATGCGACATATTCATTATGAAGAATTGGCAATAACAAAGTTCTTGTTTTCAAGTACAAAAATGGCAATCCCGTGGACGATTGTTAGGCTTTATGTTGGATGGGAGTGGTTATCTGCTGGGTGGGACAAGTTACATAATCCAATGTGGTGGGGAGACGGGGCAGGGGCTCCACTTATTGGATTCGTACAAGGAGCGGTACAAAAAACTAGTGGGTTACACCCAGATGTGCAGATGTGCAGATGTGGTACGCGAATTTCTTAAGTAGTACAGTATTGCCGAATGCAGCTACTTGGTCTAACATGGTGGCCTTAGGAGAATTTCTTGTAGGAGTAGCGCTTATACTCGGATTCTTGGTTGGAATCTCTGCATTTTTCGGAGTGTTTATGAATTTAAATTATTTATTGGCTGGAACAGTGAGCGCAAACCCAATATTTTTGATGTTAGGAATTTTCCTTATGTTGACATGGAGAGTTTCCGGATATATCGGACTTGATTATTATGTCCTTCCAAAAATAGCACGATTTTTGGGGCGTAGACATTAATATTATATTCGCACAAGGGTTTATTTTCTGATGATATACTCTTTTGTATGCCTATAAATCACCCTAGCGGTCTTTTTTCGCAGATAGTACCTGCGGTGGTGGTATTTGTACTTCTCGGCGGCGGACTATTTTATCAGCACGGAGAAATTATTAAATTAAATAATAGTGTTGAAATACTATCGGCCAATTTAAATGTTGCAAGCAGTACTCTTTTACAAAAAGTTACTGATTTGCGCCAAGAGACCACTAAGACTATTTCTAGCACTCAACAAAATATCGACGCTGTTAAATCTCAAGTGGGCGGAGTTGAACAAACAGTTGGTTCTATTTCAGGAACTGTAGGAACATTAAAGAAGCTCGCAGAAGTGGACCCTCAGATTCTTAAGAAATATTCTAAGGTTTATTTTTTAAATGAAAACTATACACCAGAACATGTAATACCTATACCGTCTGAATATCTTTATAACGAGGCACGTAAGGAGCAATTTTCTTCAGAGGCTTGGCCATTTTTAAAAAATTTACTCGATACCGCGAAAGCTAATGGAGTAACACTATACGTGAAATCCGGGTATAGGTCGTTTAATGAACAAGAATCACTCAAGTCCGCGTACACTGTTATTTATGGAGTAGGCACAGCGAATTCATTTTCTGCAGATCAGGGGTATTCTGAACATCAACTAAGTACAACGCTAGATTTTATTACCATTGGGCAGGGAGGAAATTTAAGTGGTTTCGATAAAACTCCAGCGTACGAGTGGCTTGTTAAAAATGCGCATAACTTCGGGTTTACGCTTTCTTATCCTAAAGGAAATAATTATTATATTTATGAACCGTGGCACTGGAGATATGTCGGGATAAAGTTAGCAACGTACTTACATGATACAAATCAGAATTTTTATGATGTAGACCAGAGAGTTATAGATAAATTCTTAGTTAATGTGTTTGATTAAATAAAATACTAAGTGGTAAGATCACATGATTAAAAAGAACTTCGTTACAGGATATGTTATGGGGCCCACAGTAGCTATCGCACAAAAGAAATGGATTTACACTTTTTCGGTTATATATTTAGAAATGGGAGCTGATATTGTGCAAGATTTTGTAAAGATAAAAGAGAGTGTAAAAATCTCGCAATAATACATGGAAGAAATTTCTCATGGCGGAGCAGTATTACTTTTCAGAAAAGATAAAAAATTGCTAATGCAACACAGAGATAATAGGCCGGAAGTTAAGTATGCAGACTATTGGGGGTACCCTGGTGGACACGTAGAGAGTGAGGAAAAATATGTGGATGGTGCGATTAGGGAGCTTACAGAAGAGACAGACTATATACCAAAAGATGTACATCTTTTATTAGAAGAAAAATACAGAGGTTATAATGATAAAGAAATTTATCGACATGTATTTTGGAGTATGTATGATGAAGTTCAAAAGATTGGTTGCAACGAAGGACAGGAGATGAGGTTTATGAATTTAGAAGAGATATCAAAACTAAAACTAGTTACTGGGAATCTTGAAGTTATAGAAAAAGGTTTCAAAGTGGCTTTTCCAGGTTAGTCATAAATGGTATAATGGTATTTTTTATGCCATGGTTAAAAATAAATCCAAATCAATAGCAAAGGAGGTCCTAAGCCTCTTTAAAGAAAGCAAGTCTAAAATTGCTGTTTTGTTCATACTTATAGTGATTTCTCAGGTCGCTAGTATTGTCGTGCCGTTTATATCCAAGGATTTAATTGATGCCTTAACTGCATATATTAAAGATGGAGGTATGTTACCTTGGAATACAGTATTCTTTGTTGCTGTTGGGATTTTGGTTACTACTGTTATTTCTAGTGCGTCAAGATCAAGTTATGATTATAATCTTTTCAAACTTGTAACTTCTATAGAGGATCAGTTTCGCACGAAAGCATTTAAGAAGTATCTGGAATTACACATACTGTATCATCATAGTTCATCTAGTGGACAAATGATTGGGCGTATCGAACGTGGGTCATCTTCGATATACAATGTTATATCTGATTTAGTCGGGCAAAACTTAGTTCCGTCTATGGTTATATTTATTGGGTCATTTACCGCGCTTTTGTACCAAAATGTTTGGATAGCTATCGCAGTGTTAATACCATTTCCAGTTTATATTATTGCGACACGTAGCTTAGCGAATCGTATCTATGAAATAGAGGAAAAGTTTAATGAATCATTTGAAATGGTTTCTAAACAAGCATACGACGTGGCGGGGAATGTGTTAACTGTAAAGAAATTTTCTCAAGAAGAAACAGAGGCGTTAAATACAATAAATTTATTGAAAGATGCGCGTGATGTTGAATACGGAGCAGAAAGACTGTGGGGAATAATTGATAATATTCAGACCATAATCTCTACCATAGGACGAGTTGCTATTTTGGCGTTGAGCGCATGGTTTGTACTTCGAGGAACAGCCACTATTGGACAGTTTGTGCTATTCGTCACATTGCAAAATATGGCGTATCAACCACTCTCTAACCTAGCAACAATATTCATAAGAATGAGACGTAATTCTACCAGATTAGCCAGAGTCTTTTCTTTAATGAATGAAGAGGTACACGTGGTTGATAAAAAGGGTGCAGTAGAGTTGCCAAATCTTAAAGAAAAAATAGAGTTTAATAATGTTTCTTTTTCTTATCATAATGATGGACGCTTGGCATTAAAAAATATTAATTTAACTATTGAAGCAGGAAGCACTCTGGCGCTTGTAGGTAGGTCTGGAAGTGGGAAGACTACATTTATAAATATGCTGTTACGTTCGTATGACCCTCAAAAAGGGGAGATTCTATTTGATGGTATAGATATAAGAAAAGTTAAACAGGAGTCTCTGCGTAAACAAATAGCAGTAGTACCACAAGAGGTGGATCTTTTCTCTAGAACTGTCGCAGAAAATATTGGATATGGACAAATAAATGTAACTCAAAAACAAATCAAGAATGCTGCAAAGACAGCGCTTGCACATGACTTCATCGTAAAACTTGAAAATGGATATGACACAGTGGTGGGGGAAAGGGGAATAAAACTCTCCGGTGGTGAACGTCAAAGAGTGGGAATTGCTCGGGCAGTTTTACGTGACCCGAGATTACTTATATTAGATGAGGCAACGAGCCATCTTGATACTGAAAGTGAAAGATTAATAACCACCGCTACAAATGCGCTTGTAAAAGATCGCACGTCAGTAATAATCGCGCACAGACTTTCTACTGTTTTACACGCAGATAAAATTGTCGTGTTTAAAGGAGGGGAGGTAGAAGCAACAGGAACACATGCAGAGTTATTAAATTCTAGCGAAACGTACGCGAAGCTTCACTCATTGCAATTCGTAGAAGAAGATATTGATAAATAAAAGAGGTATACTTTCCTCATGTTGGGTTTAAACAAATCAGAATTAAAGAGATTTTATAAACTGAATACTCCAGATAAGATTCAGGATTTTTTGGACTCCATTCCATTTAATTTTGAAACAGAAGGTGAAACATGTATGTCACCACGTAGAGTTATGCGTGAGAAAAAAGCCAACTGTATTGAAGGGGCCATGTTTGCAGCTACGGCATTTCTTTTAAATAAAGAGAAACCTTTATTGCTTAGTATAAAAGTTTCAAGGGGAGATTTTGACCACTGTGTTGCTTTGTATAAAAGAAATGGATATTGGGGAGCAATCAGTAAAACAAATCATTCAGTTTTACGATTTAGAGACCCAGTTTATAAATCTGTAAGAGAACTCGCCATGTCATATTTTCATGAATATTTCTTAGTCAAAAATGGAAAGAAAACAATGCTCGGATATTTTGGTCCGATAGATATGAATAAGTTTGGAGTGAGATGGATAGTAGAAGAAAAGGATCTTTGGGATATCGCTGGGTCAATCTACAAAACTAAGCATACAAAGGTAATCCCTAAAAATAATAAGAAAGACCTAAGAAATGCAAGTAAAGTGGAAATGAAATCTGCTGGAATACCAGAATGGAATAAGAAAGGGAAGAGAGTTTAATCGCTATTATTTATGTTTTGAGAAAACCTTTCTTTTTTTGTAAATCACAGAAGTAAAGATTAGTAATCCAAATATAATTATGACGAAGTAAATGACATAATTTGATGGAACTGGACTAGAAGTAGTGCTATAAGTAGACTCTCTAGCATTACCAGCCGAATCATAAGCAATGACTGTAACTTTTACCGGATTATTTTGTTCTTGCAAAATATAAGTATCATCACTGCGAACAGGGGCCAGGCCACCTTCTGTCACTTCATAATAAGCGATACCTGACTGTTCATCTGTAGTACTGAAAGACAAGAACTTTTTACCTTCAAAAGACAACTCTTCTTGACCTAAATAGATTTCAAAAGGTTTTGGCGGTGTTTTATCATCAGAAACTAAGTTACTCCAATCGTTAATTGACTGCGAATCTGATTTTTTAGGCAAGACATCTATGACTAAATTTTTAACACTAACTTTATCTTTGGTGCCCTTACCATCATTTAGATAAACTCCAATATTGGTAGGTTTCAATATTATTTGACCCGCTTCTTGTAATTTCAAAACGATATTAAAAATAATCGCATCCTTAGAGTTTAAACCTCCAGGGGAACCGCCAGCAAAAGATATACTTGTATTGTTCTCCGTTGGCAAAAGTTTGCCGGGCCAAAGAGAAAATTTCGAACCCGATGTGTTGACATCAATTAAAGAAATTGAATCCGTTTTGTAATCCATCAAAATACTACCCTCGACCGTGTTTATGTTATTGTTTTCAGAATCAACACGAACATTAAACATTATAGTATCGCCAACAAAAAAATCTGAATGCTTTGTGTCTATATAAACATTTGAAGCAAAGACTGAGTACGGCAAAAATATTATGCTAAATATCAGGGTAGAATATATTTTTTTATTAGATAGTATTTCCATAATTATTTATGATGAGCTTGTCGAATTATTTTTTCCATTGATATAGCAAGATTGAGAAGTCTACCGAGTTTACCTTATTGTCTTTGTTTATATCAACACAAGGATTTTTAAACGGTGGTGATTTTTGCCAGAATGACAGCAAAATAGAGAAATCTATTGAATTTACTTTAGTATCGCTATTAAAATCAGCTCCACTACAAGAACCTGTAGTTACCGGTGGTATGACAGCTCCACCACCCCCGCCTCCACCTCCACCTCCTCCACCTCCAGAAGGAGGTGGGGTAACAGGTGCAGATTCAGCCACAAATTGTTCTGTTGATGCTGCCCAGTTTGTTTCAGCTAAAGCTCTAGCTTTAACTTTAAACCAATACGTTCCTGGTGGCAGTACATCATCTAAAGTAAGTGTCAGGTTTACGAAACTTCCAGGATT
Source organism: Candidatus Nomurabacteria bacterium (assembly GCA_943354975.1). Taxonomy (GTDB): domain Bacteria; phylum Patescibacteriota; class Minisyncoccia; order Phycocordibacterales; family UBA5272; genus UBA11704. Next base: position 15,111 of record CALRDS010000007.1, read on the forward strand.
TATATAAGCAGTGTCAGATGCGGAATCCACATCATCATTTCCACCACATAAATTATTCTCACTACTTACAATACAATAAACATAGTAAAAGTCGCTACCTTGAGTTCCCATGTTGTCAATTCTTACGTTGGCAGTTATGGTCGGTACAACTTTATCTGGAATTGAAGTTATGTTTACGTCTGCTGGTGAACTTGAAAGACTCCAGTAGTCATTAACTTTAACTGTTTGACCATTTATAACAGTCGAAACTACAGTTTCCCAGACACCTCCGATTGAACTACCTCCAATACTATAACTATAACTGTAGGTTCCGTTTGAATCTTTAGTCATTACACCAGCTGGGACTTGGACTGTTCCAACTGGGTCTGTAATAACCACTGTTGGCAGAGAGTCAGCATCTGTTGGAACAGTTGCATAATTTAAGACTTGTAATTTTGCTTTATAGGCAGTGTTTACAGTGGTCTCTCCAAAATCAGACAGTGTCACACTCCATCCGCTTTGAATTTGGGCACTAAGAGTTGAAGTGGCGGTATTGAGATCAGAAAGTGTAGCTAGCGAACCTGAGGTAAGTCCGGCACCAGTTAGTGTCCTAGTAGTATTTGCCCAAACATCTGTAACTAACGTACCGAAGGTGGTTAGAGAGCGGGTGCTGGATGCCCATACGGATGAGGCAGTGTCAGCCACTAAAGTGCCAAACGAAGTCAAAGACCTCGCTGGGGAACTCCAAACAAATGTAGCAATCTCAGTATTTGTAGTTGTTGCAGTTGGAGTAACTGTGAATGTTTTATCACCAATAACTAAATCAACTCCTGCTGTACCACAGGCCATAGATGTTGGCCAATTACCCACCGCTTCTCCTGTTCCTACTGCGTAATCATGAAAATGCCAACCATTGGCATTTTCGGTCATAGTTCCTGTATATTTTAATGTGCCAGCTGAGTCGTAGATGGTTAAAGTACAATCAGTCGCTGAGGGTGTATAATCATCTGCAAAAAGAAATTCGCCGATTCGAATTGTAGATCCTAACGGAATTTTTTGATATTCAGTAGCTTGTGTTAAGGAAAAAGGTGCAAATAAAAATAAAAAGACTGACAAAAATATTACACGAAAACAGCTTTTTCTTTTTCTCATTATAGATAACTTAATTATATCTTAAAAAAGCTTTAATTTATAGATTAATTGTCCACAAGAGTACTTACATCACATCCTTTTTTGCGTGTTAAACTATCTAAGTATAAAATGAAAAGTTTTCACCTTGCTCCAAATAAGTATTCTTTCAGATTGATTAAAGAAGATAAGTCAATCAAAAAAGAAATTTCAGATACAGCTAAAACTGAAGAACCTGTAAATGATATTAAAGATAAAGAAACTTCAGGCGTAATTCAAGTCGAAAAACCTGTAGACAGTATTAAAGATAAAGAAACTTCAGGCGTAACTCAAGTTGAAGAACCTGTAAACAATATTAAAGATCTCGATAAACGAATCTTTTTAAAAGGTCTAGGAATCGCTGGATTAGGGGTTGTCGCAGCTATTCTTTTTCCGAAAAAAGCCGATGCTTTGATTTTAGGAGGTACGCCGACTTCAAGTGTGGTTGGTGTAAAGAATGTAGCCAACACCAGAGTTAATCCCGCCACAGAAGAAACAGCTGCGACATTACTCAAGACCTCAGATTTGACTTTTGATACAGGGTCTCTGCAAGTTAAAGTTACATCACTACCTCCTAATAGTTTTAGTGATTCAGGGAATGTAGCAAAAAGTGGTTTGGTAGATAGTGATAGACATTTACAGGTCGATGTGTTGAGTTCAGCATTACCAATAACAGCGTCTACAGAGACGACGTTACAAACAATTTCTTTTGGAGGGTTTAAGTTTTCTCTTCGGCTTGCGACAGTTGGTTCTGTTGATTATATGGGAGAAGCAACTGTAGGTGCTGTGACTTCATCGGCAGTTTGGCGTGTAAAAAAGATTGATAGTACTACCGGCATAAGTATCACATGGGCAGGCACTGGAACTTTCAATCAAATTTGGGATAATTACGCATCACTGACTTATACATAAAAATATATTAGTTATCCACAAAATATAAGTTTTAAATTACTAATGCGTATTGTATAATATAATATAAAATATAAGCATAAATTTACAAATTATAGTTTATTTTTATTAAAGATACATGACAGACAACACAGACGACAAAAACACATGACAGACATGACAGACATGACAGACATGACAGACAAAGTAGTAAAATGTAAGAAGTGTGAACAGCATTTTATGTACACAAAAAAAGCTGTCAAATATCCATTTTGCTATACTCAATACAGTGAAGTCGAGGGAAAAATTAATTCCTCAGATTTAAAACTAGATGCTGTGGATTTTGTGGGTTTAAAGATAAAAAATAAAATTAATTAAAATAATATAAATATATGGCAGCCGTAAACATAGCAGACTATAGTATCGCAACAAACGGAGATATCCGTTACACCGGCACCACAACCAATAACACCGTTATTGAATTTCACCGTTGGCTAGGGGATTTGATGGACGATGCATTAGCTACTGGTAATGACCTCTTGGACATCACGGATGCGACTGCTTCAGAACGTTCAACTGATAACATCATCACACTTAAATCACCTTTTAATATTGACGATACTGTTTCGCGACATTTATACGATGGTTCTATTATTCAAAGTAATGGAGATGTGATTTATGAAGGTCTGTTGGTGTTCGCCGTAGTAGGTACTCCACTTCAGATTATTCAGAACACCAAGCCAGCATATCCAAATTTCTGGGGTACAGGTATCAATGCTGATGCAGCAAACGGTATTAGTCACCGATTTATGCTCAAGGTCCGTAGTGCCGCCGCCGATATAGACGGTAGACGTCTTATTGGACAAACAAGAGCTGTTGGATTTACGTACAGTGAATTCAAAATCAACGGAACCTCAAGAGGTAACAACGTCCTTGCTCTTACATATGCTACTGACCTAAACAACGCAACAGTTGAAGCGACTATTCGCGGATACACCACCGTCACAAACGTAGAAGGTTATCAGCTTCTGGATGTAAACAACGATACTACAAGTGAACCATATTATTCACAATGGAATCGAGCAGCACTCACTATAAATCAATTCTACGAAAGACATAAATGGCTTCATCGTGAATCTACTGTAGAATCTTCATGTGCTGATTCTGGTTCTGATTTCCAAGTAGGAAACGCGACTGTTATTGGACAGAGTCAATCATTTGCTAATGGAGTAAACAATCAATATTTAACTCGTCTGCGAGTGAAAATGAAGAAGACAGGTTCTCCTACAGGAAACATTACTGCAAAGCTCTATGCTCACAGTGGATCTTTCGGTTCTTCATCTATTCCTACGGGTGCGGCTCTCGCGACATCAGTGAACTTTGATGCAGCTACTCTGACGACAGTCTATTTGGAATATGAAATTGCTTTCACTACGCAATATGAAATGGTGGCTTCTACAAATTATACTATAGCGGTTGAACACGCTGTTATTGATGGTTCAAATTATATACAAGTACAAGGTTTAGCTTCTTCTGGTACTCACGCTGGTAACCGAGCACAATTAGTATCTTCAACATGGACACCAACGGCAGGTGACGACTTGTATTTCAAAGTATATGCATCTCCTAAGCAGTATGGTATTTCTGGTGAAGTGTTCCGCGGAGTAACCCATGAAATTCCAGTCGGTCTTGCAGCACAAAGTGCTACTGACTTCGCAGCTGTCGAAGCACTGTCGTGGACTGGTGGAACAGGACAACTACTTGCGGTGAATGATGTAAACGCTGCTCGACAAATGTGGATGCAGATCTTAACTGGAGTTGCGCCATCTGCTGCATTGGTTATAACTGGTGGTGCGTCCGGCGCAACCGCTACGACGAACGCCAACACAATTGCTACTACAGCAACGGCTGGTACGGGTTCAGTTATCACGATTTCTTTTGGTGCACAAGCGGTAACACCGTATCCTGCCGGTACGACGTTTACTGTAGCTGGAGTTACGCCAACTGGGTATAATGGTACATATGTGTCTACAGGTGGATCAACCACCACTGTAACAGCTGCTGGTACTACAACTGGCGCTCAATCTGTTGCGGGAACAGTTGTTGGTGTGATTGTTGAACGTACACTTTCACAACCACCAGTTGGAGCTTCAACTGGTTCTGCTCTCATCGGCTCTTACGGTCTTGGTATTGAAACCGCAGACCTTACTTCTTTTGATAAATTGACTGATCTTACTAATACTCTTCGTATTCCTCCAAACAATGTAACCTTTACTGTAAACGGTCTTGTGAGTGCCGAGGATAGAGTGCTCGTCGCTCCTCTCGGCTATGAGTTTGCGTGGGACACCGAAGGAGGTACACCTCCGTTTGTTCGTGGAGAAACTATTACCTTTGTAACCCCTTCTGGCACAGGGTATCTATCGATGATTCGTGATGATGGTACGACAGGGCGTATGCAGATACGACTTCTTACCGGTTCAGTTCCTGTTGATAATACAACCATGACGGGGGGTACATCAGGAGCAACGGGAATAGTAAATGGTGCAGTAGTTGCGAGTGAAGATCCACGACAATTAAAATTAAATACAACACTTTCAGGTGCATCAGAAACAGCAGTCGTATGTACTGCGGCTATTCCTACTGACACACCAACCAAGGGTACTATTAGAATTCAAGTGAATACTGGCATATTCCGTCAAATTGCTTACTCTTCATATACCAGTGCGACATTCACTCTTGCGAGTGCTACCGTCACCAACATCCAGATCGATGTTGTAGCCACTGCAGGTACATTTACTCGTTTGAGTGGTAGTTATATAACTGACGGTTTCTTACCTGGAATGTCAATTTCCATGACAGGCTTCGCCAATGGAGGTAACAACGTTACGAAGGTAATTGCTTCTGTTACTGCGCTGGTAATTACAGTTACAAATATTACCGGTCTCGTTAATGAGACAGGTACAGGGGACGAAGATATTGCGTCTGCTGCATGGGATTTCTCAGGTGATAACGCAACAGGTGGTGCTGCAGAAACAGGAAATAGTATATTTATCTCTTACATTGATCAGCTCGCTTCAGCTACCTCAGCATTATTTACAGGGGTTTATCTCGCAGACCGATCTCTCTTCATCCGTGTTCGAGATGGAGCAAGTACACCGATTAAGACGTTCGAAACCACAGGTACTCTCGGTTCTGCTGGAGGTTCCGCTACGGCTATCCGTACGTCAGACGTGTAATCCCTACAAGAATTTTACGCACTAGATTTCATTTTTTGTGTAAGAATAGTTTTATTATTTTATTAATGATAGTTATTTTTCTCTTTTAAATAGGGAATTGTTGAGTTTTTAATTGATCAAGCATGTTTATAAACGTAATACACACAAATATTCTCAATACTGACTAAATTTTGCTATAATTTATCATTATGCCAGCAATACGAGTAGCATTTTGTATACCAGGAAAGTTATTTTCCAACCATTTCTTAAAGAGCTGGTCAGATCTCTTGGTGGCATGTGAACATTTTAATGTCACTCCAATTGTTAAAATGGCTTATAATCCCAATATCTACAAAGTCCGGAATCTTTGTCTCGCAGGAGACGCACAACCAAATCAAGACCAAAAACCTTTTTCAGGCATACTCGAATACAATTATATTATGTGGATCGACTCAGATTCGGTCTTCACGCCACAAGATTTTAAAACATTACTTGATAAAATGGAGGAGGATAAAAATATAAATATATTATCCGGCGTGTATGTCGGAATAAATGGGGAATATGTTGCTGGTAAGGTTGTGAAAAATAATCAATCGGGCAATCTGGAACCTAAGTCGCTCATGCCTCTAGACCTAGAAGGAGTATCAGAATTAATCAAAGTTGATTATTCCGGAATGGGATTTATGTTGGTGAGAAGAGGCGTTTTTGAATCTTTGCCATATCCTTGGTTTTATCCTATTATCGTTGGCAATACTTCCCAAGTTCTAGGCTTTATCACGGAAGACATTGGTTTTTGTATCCAAGCTCAAAGCAAGGGTCATACTACTTATATTGACCCGAATGTTAAGATCGGTCACGAAAAAAGTACAATACTTTAGATAATCTGTACATATATTCTCAAGATACTAATAAGTTATAATAAAATTATTTTAACACTTAGTTATTAACAAAAAAATATTTCCAACACTAGCTAACTTTTGCTATAATTTATTATTATGCCAGCAATAAGAGACTCAGCCTTTTCATTACATTCCAACAGCGCTCTAAGATCTTTGGAAGTGCCAATGCCTGCTTATACTACAGGCGATTTGCTTGTTGCTATGATGACGGCGGACACCGGTACCACACAGGTATGGAAAGGTGGAAATCCTGTAGATGGATGTAAGAGAGACGCTGCCACTGTATTTACGGACTATCTCACTGCGGCCAATAATGCTACCGCCGGTGACGT
>CALRDS010000008.1 GCA_943354975.1 Candidatus Nomurabacteria bacterium
TTTCTTTGAGCGAGAATGAATCGTTCCGCCACTGCCTCGCAAAGCCTCGGCAACCCCGAAAGAAAAACACTCCTTGCATTTCTGATTTGGCGGGGGTGAAATTTCTTTTGAAAAAGGAAAGGGTGTTTTTCTTTCGGGGTTCTGCCCTCGATGACTCGGGCAGTCGGCGGGGTGAAATGCAAATGTCGGAGAAAGTTGTTGTGCACACAATACTAAATTGTTGCTGACACTCCTTGACTGTAGACTTATGTCATTCTGAATAGAGTGCATTAAGTTTTGATCGCGTCGCAGATCCGACAAAGCCAGTTGCTTCAATGCCATACTTTTGTTGGAAAGATTTTACAGCAACAAATGTCTGATTGTAGAATCCGCCGGTTTTCTCTCCGGTATACACTCCCTCACGCGCCAATGCCGTTTGCAGAGCAATAATGTCGTCAGGGTACGCTGAACCTATCTGCAAGTAGCGATTCCAGACATAGTGGAAATTGTTTGTGCCTTGAGATTGGGGGCTGTTTGAACTTGTCACACTGTTGAAAGCGCCGAGAACGCTTGCCGTCTGATTCGCGCTGTTTCCAAAAGCCATCGGCGGGGCAATCACGATAGTGAAATTAAGTGGATCCATACCACTGCAATCAATTGTATAGCTTCCTACACTCTGTTCATTGATTGACCATGAGTGCATCTTTGACAATGAATCATAGGTTCCAGAACTAGAAAGGAGTCCAGGCCTGAAAGTGCAACCATCTTTAAATCTAAGTGTCACCGAGCCACGAGTAGGGATAGTAACGGTCCCACCGTTGGGAATAGCCGTACTGTCCGCGGTAATAACTGGTGCCTGAGTGGGTGTGGGCGTGGGTTCTGGAGTAGGCGTAGGCGCTGGCACTCCAACGCACGAGCTCCCATTCCATGCGGAACCGGGCGCGCACGGGAGCGTTGTAAAGGTACTGTCAGAAGAATATCCTCTCCCCGTAACATTTGTTGCGTAACCGCGATAGTAATAGGTGATGCCCGGAGTCAGAGACGTTATTAATTGCGCAAATGCGCCAAGTTGTTGTTTCTCCTGCCACATGGGATACGCGCAGTTTGTCGGTGACGGCGTTGTTCCCCAACAAATACCGCGCCCGTCTACAGCCGCGGGATTGCCCAGAGACACAACGCTTGCTCCAAGCATTGCTGTTGTTTGTGTGATAGAAGTAACGGTCGGCGCGGTAATGGTTGGGACAGAAGTGATGGCAACCGTATCAGCAACAACCGTAAAATTGAACGAATTCATTCCTTTGCAATTGAAAGTATAACTATCTGCACTGGCGCCACTGAGTTGCATTGAGCCGGAAGACGGGACTGCGCTTCCCCACCTTTTCCCGTTAAGGCCGCATGTTGTGCCCACATTAGAGTTCCATACAAGTGTCTTTGAAACGCCGGCGGGAATTGTGATGATTGCATTATTAGAAATAGCTGTGCCGTCCACGGTAATAGTGGCGTCAGCAATAGGTGCAACGCACGAACTACCATTCCATGCGGAGCCGGGCGCGCATGTTGATATCATAACCGATGCCTCATTGCTTACCCCGTTTGCATTTTTAACAGTAAGCGTATGAGTGCCTGGATCAATCGGGCTTGGCGCTGGACACCCCATTAATAAACTGCCACCTAAACCACATACCGGCGATTGATATGAGGGTAAAGTGAATATAATGGAATTTCCATTTGACACGGCGGGATATGTACCGATAGTCCAGAGATAGCTCGCCGTTGAAGAATAACCGTCTATGTACAGCGTATTATCGGTTGGCGTAAACCCAGAACCATTGATGGTAACACTCGGCCCGGTAGTACCAATTGAAGAAGAGATTCTGGTAATATGCGGTGTTGCTATGATGGGTGCGGTACTTCCGGAAAAGAACCCGAGTACCGTTTCAATTTGTCGTCTGTTGACTGAACCAAATGCTACAGTTTGTGTGTTCTCGTTCATAATGGAATATTTAGTCGGTCTGATCACGTTTTTCCCATTAGTGTCGCCATAACACTTTCCGTAGTAATACCCCACCTTCATTCCTTCATCCATGTGGGCGCTCGGCTGGCGAGTAGTGATCTGTTTCCATTCGGTATAGAACGGATCTACCTGACCGACCATATCACCCCAAAGTGCCTGCGCGTCAGCCATTGTTGCGACACAGTTAGGAGCACGGGAGCGGGGAACTACTCCGGGAAGATCGAACTCGTCATGGGTTTTTTCATCTTCAAGACCGAAAATGGAGTGACCAAATTCATGCGCAAGCGTAGAAGGTTCATGAGGAAGTCCTGCAATCGTTATGAGCACGGTTCTTGGGTGCAGTTCACTTTTAGCAAGTGAGGAGAATGAATTGTTAGAGAGCGTGATACCGTATCCGTCTGCGTGATGAACGATACGCGTATCAGTACCGTCAGCATGTGTTTGTAATTTATTCAGATATACTGGAACAGTATAGGGTAGTAGTTTTGCAATTGTTCCGTTACCATTAAATTTACTATTTGAGATCTGCACAATCTGCTCATTAATATCGTCAACCGTGGTAGCCCCGGTAATCATAGTTGGGTCGTACCAGACGTTAAATTTGTTTTTATTTGAGCGCAAAGGTTCAATGGCAAACGGTCCGAAGTCACCATTTTTATCGGGTGTGCCACTCCACCCAAGTTCTCTTGTTATTGCCGTTTTGAATTCATCAAGTGAAGCAAAGTTGATACCGACAAAAACTAAGTTAATGCGGTCTGCGGCCGCTATGTTATGCCCCGTTATAAAATCTTGAACTGAAACATTTTGGAGAGAAGATGATGTTTGTGTGTTGCTAGTAGCATTAGTATTTAGGACATTATTCTGTGTGTTCGTAGATGATTGATTGGTTGAAATTCCCCCACACACTTTCGCAATCGCGGCGCGCGTCATTGAACCCGTGATACCAAAAGTCGGGAGTTTCTGCTCGCGCTGGAATTGCTGAACATATTCTTGCGTAAGGCGTCCAAAGAAACCCGTTACAATTTTTTCAGGATTAATGTCGTAATAATCGGAGATAAATTTCTGCAACTCACTCACTTGGCCTCGATATGAAACATCCCGCGCGCCACGTTGCATGGTGATGGAAAGTACTGGACAATACGTTCCCGTTGCAGCGGTTCCATAATCATCAGCTGTTTGGGCAAATGCCGGTAATGCCATCAAGCTCGCAAGAAACATAACGGCACCGAAAATGTATTTCTTCATATGCTAATTATAACACACTTAATCCTGAAAAACAATTTAGTATTGTGTGCACAACAACTTTCTCCGACATTTGCATTTCACCCCGCCGACTGCCCGAGTCATCGAGGGCAGAACCCCGAAAAAAACACCCTTTCCTTTTTCAGAAGAAATTTCACCCCCGCCAAATCAGAAATGCAAGGAGTGTTTTTTCTTTCGGGGTTGCCGCCGAGTCCGCGAGGCGGTGACGGGGCGATTCGTCGAGCGTACGATTTAATTTCGCTTCACCACGCGCTCCGCGCGTGAGATGTCAGTCAGGATTCTGCTGGAAATGAGTCCGAACTTTTTGGTATAATGACCACATCGAAAGAGTTTACTCCTGCAAAATCCTCAAAGAGCCTTACAGCACTTGAGGATTTTTCAGTTCGATAACCTGTTTTTTGATTGTACGACAATTTTTCTTCAAAAATGAAATAGAACAAACGATGCTGTTCGTATATATCTAAAGTAATCCATATATCATAAGGACTTTTTAGTAGTGTCACAGCTTTATCAAGTGCAGTTCGATAAGGCACCGACAAGTCAGTATTAGTGACAGAAATAGTATCAAGTGCTTCTATCTTCATTGCAACATCATCAAGCTGTGTTTCGTAAACACTTTTCACTTGTAGTGACTTAGAACTGAATATTGCATCAGTGAGCTGTACAGCTCTTGCTTCGAGCTCTTTTCGTTTATGTATGTTACGTACTTCACTATCTTTAATATTCTGTACTTCCTGTTTCCAAACACGTTCAAAAACAACTTCAACCAGTACAGCAACTTCTGACTTCAGTGTATTGCTTTTCAACACCTCTGAGAATTGCTCTTCAACATCCTTTCTGCGAATTGACTTACCATAACATTCACAACTTTTCGTGTGACAAACATAATATGCAAATGTTTTCTTAGACCACGCCGCAGTTAAATGAAGTCCACATCCATCACATACAATAAGTCCACTAAAAGGAGAGAAATGAGACAGTTGCCAGAACGGCAGACGGGTTGTTAGCGTTCCACTTGTTGTCGAGCCAAAAGTAGTGCCAGTACCACTCGCCACCGTCCCAGTACAAGTACAGGACGTAACGGTTACCGTTCGAGTTCCGAAGGATTGTATAGAGAGCCTCCCATTCCACCACCAGTTGAGTGCTCTTCCAGTTGTATATTATTCGGCATCTTAAATGCCCTAGCACTCTATACCAAGTATCTTCATTTTTTGAAGTTTCTACATACACCACTCTGCTTCTAACCGTAATCAAAAACATTCTCGATGTATGGATACTGAGTTCGGTAGCAAGCAACCTTAATCACTTGCAGATTTACCTACTATCATTTTCTATTTTATCATTACAAAATCAAAAGCCCGCACACCAGAATTACCTGATGTACGGGCTCAAGGACTAAGTCCAAAGGGTCTAAAAGACCTAGGTTAACTAGTCCGAAGTGGATAACTTGCCAGAACGGCAGACGGGCGGACAGCGAACCACATGAGGCCGAGCCAAAAGTAGTGCCAGTTCCACTCGCCACCGTCCCAGTACAAGCACAGGACGCAACGGTCACCGCTCAAGTCCCGAAGGATAGTTCCATCGAAGAACACGTAAATGGTGTTGCCGCCAATAGGCTCTTTCCAGCTCGCAGGGATGAGGTGCTGGTTTTCCCAGAGGGTCTGGAACACTTTCGCATCGAGACGAATGTGCCCAGCGTCCTTGAGACGCTTCAGCTTTTCCTCGCCCATGACCGAGCTTTCACGGTCCTTCAACATCGTTTCGAAATTGACCTTGGTGAGGTCCACTTCGGACAGCTTGAGGGAACGCTCGTCTTCCTCGACGATGGACCAGCCGTCACCAATGAAGGCGACGGGGCCGAAAGCGGAGGTGCGGTCGATGGGAATGACCTTCGGTTCGCCGACGATGACGCGCCCGCCGTTCTTGAGGAAGGCGCCGATGGCGTTCAGAACCTGACCCATGGAGGGCTTGTTCATTTGGGTATCTCCTAAGATTGGCTGACCACGCATATAAGCGTAGCTCTACCGTGCTAGAGGGCTCAAACGAGAGTTTGTTTACCATAGCTTCAAATCTTCAATCACTAGGAATTGTAAAATTTAAAGCTATGGTAAACGCAAGTTAGCTATATCAAAGAGCTATATATAATATAGTATACTTTGGTATAAAAGTCAATAGATAAAAACCTTATGTTATAATGGTTTTAGGCTTCCTTTTCCTCATATTCTCCTTTGAGAACCCATACCAAATACTCAAGTTCTCTTTTGATTTGGTTCAGGAAAACAAAATCGAAGTCCACAATTCTGAATTTGAAGAAAGATTGACCTCGCCCGCGCGGAGCGTGCGAAGTCAGGGGTTCTGCTGGAAGTGGGTTCTGACTTTTTGGTATAATGACCACCACGAAAAAGAACTTCCGACCTCATGGTCGGTTTTTCGTGATGGACCCTAAGCACAAGAACTGCTTCTTGTGCGTGCGGATTCGAATGGGCGCAGTGATGTTTCTAAAGCATTAGAAACCACGAGCAGCGGCCGGCGAACTTTTTTAGTGACGACTAAAAAAGATTTGTCGGAGAAATTCCGCTAAGGTCCCCTATTATGAATTTTGGAAAGATTGTAAAAAATAATATATACTCATTCAAGAATAAAGAATAAAAATCGTTCATTGCTTTTAAGGGAGATGAGTTATGCTAAATACTGCGAATACTCAAACTGAACTTTGGTTTAACTTGATAAGAGAAGCAGAAGAAAAAAGACTACTAACTTTAACTGAAACACAGGAGGGTTATCTTGTTTTTATGCTACAAAGATTCATGAAGAGGAGCGAAATATTTGATACCACTCTGGCGTTAGAATATCTAAATAGCTCCGATAAACCTTATCATCAAAGAGAAATTGCTTTGACTGATGTGGCAGATATTTCTCTTTTATTTGCGGGATTATTCCCCGATAGATCAAGAAAATTGAATGTCTCAAATCGTTACTTTAGAGATATGGGACAAATGTGTTTCTTTGACTTGGCGATACTTTGCAATCGACTTAAACACAAAGGTGAGCCTATGCTTTATCAAGACATTGCTCGAAGCATTGATGTCCTCATTAGTGTTTTACTTTGTGTTCGTGTTACGCAAAAACACAATTTAAAAAATACTGAACTGGTCGTTGCAAAATAACAATATAATTAATATACTATTTGACACCTAAAAATCCCAGCGTATAGAAATATATGTTGGGTTTTTATATTTTTTGAATAAAAATTTATATTATTATGTCCCTAATCTATACTTAATTCAAAAAAACATTGTTGTGTGACATTGCTTCTATTTTTTTACCCCCCAAAACTTTCATGTATACTGATATATATGGAAGGCAATCAGTTTCTACACAACAAGAATTCAAAGTTACACATATCAGATAATGTTCTTCATGAACAAAAAAGATTGGATAGACTAGGAGAGAAGACAACACAAAAACCAGCCTCTAAAATAGAAGACTGGCTTACCCTACTAGAAAGAACACATACTGGTCATAAAGATGACCCTAGGATACTTGAAAGAATTAAAAAGTCATACCATAAGTTGTATGTCATAAAAGAATCCTCTATCCCAGAATCAGTATTTCTCCTTGAGCAAAGAATAGCCCGTAATTTAGGTCATGGTGAAATAGAAATAACTGATGAATTTAAGCAAGAAAAAACAAAACAAATCATAAGTGATCAAGAACATAGTCTTGATAAGTGGATAGACTATCTTACTTCACCAGATGCTAACTACCCAACATGGGCTAAGTATTGGGCATTTACCTCTATGGTTACTATGGGTAAGTTTGAAAAGAGTGAGACAGAGGATGGAAAAGAAATTGCTTCATTTAAGAAAAGAGACCCTACAACGGTTGCCGCCTTCCCTCCAATGAATGCAAGGGCTCTTGCTATGGCTGTTAGTGTGATAGAAGCAAAGGCAAAGGAAAATGCTAAACAAAAGAAAGAAAGACTTCCTATTGAAAATGTGAGTGCAAAGCTTAATGCTTACGAATTTAAGGAACTTGTTGAGCTTGAAAACTTTTCTAAACTCTACACACAATTCTTAATTGAACTACCAGAGTATTCTGCCGAAGGATTGAGAGAAACTCGTGGTGAATGGGTCAAGTATAAGAAAGGATCAGAACCAGACGCTCTTGTGGCATCGCTAGATGGTCATCCACTAGAATGGTGTACTGCAAACATAGATACTGCACGCAATCAGCTACAAGGTGGAGATTTCTATGTGTACTATTCATTTGATAGTAACGGCACTCCTACAATTCCACGTGTAGCGATTAGAATGGATGAGAACGGTATAGCAGAAGTACGTGGTATTGCAGTAGATCAAAACCTTGACCCATATATTAGTGATGTTGTTACAGAAAAAATGACGCAGTTTCCAGATGGTGAAAAATACAACAAGAAAAGCGCTGATATGAAAAGAGTTACTGAAATAGAAGATAGAGTTAAACAGTCTGAAGAACTCTCTAAAGAAGATTTACTTTTCTTGTATCAAATGGGAAACAAGATTGAAGGCTTTGGATATGAGGAAGACCCACGTATTAAGGAAATCATTTCAACAAGAAACTTAAAGGGCGATATATCGACATGTACTGGATTTTTAGAAAGTGAGATTAGTACAACACAAGAAGAAGCTCTAGTCCCAGGTGTGAAGTATCATTATGGTAACCTTAAACTACGTAGATTAACGAATGCAGAAGGACTTACTCTTCCAGAGAGTATTGGTGGTTACCTTGATCTAAGTGGCATAAAGAGTGCAGAAGGACTTACTCTTCCAGAGAATATTGGTGGTTACCTTGATCTAAGTAGCTTAACGAAGGCAGAAGGGCTTACTTTTCCAAAGAGTATTGGTGGTTACCTTAATCTAAGGGGCTTAACGAATGCAGAAGGACTTACTTTTCCAGAGAATATTGGTGGTTACCTTGATCTGGAGAGCTTAACGAATGCAGAAGGACTTATTCTTCCTGAAAGTGTTGGTCATTACCTTGATCTAGGTAGCTTAACGAATGCAGAAGGACTTACTTTTCCAGAGAGTATTGGTGGTTACCTTAATCTAAGTAGCTTAACGAAGGCAGAAGGGCTTACTTTTCCAAAGAGTATTGGTGGTTACCTTAATCTAGTTAGCTTAACGAATGCAGAAGGACTTACTCTTCCAGAGAGTATTGGTGGTTACCTTGATCTAAGTGGCATAAAGAGTGCAGAAGAACTTACTCTCCCAAAGAGTATTGGTGGTTACCTTAATCTAGAGAGCTTAACGAGTGCTCAAGGACTTATTCTTCCGGAAAGTGTTGGTGGTTACCTTATTCTAGAGAGCTTAACGAGTGCAGAAGGACTTATTCTTCCGGAAAGTGTTGGTGGCACCCTTAATCTAAGGGGCTTAACGAGTGCTGAAGGACTTATTCTTCCAAAGATTGTTGATGGCACCCTTGATCTACGTAGCTTAACGAGTGCGGAAGGACTTACTTTCCCAAAGAGTATTGGTGGTGACCTTAATCTAAGTAACTTAACGAGTGCAGAAGGACTTACTCTTCCTGAAAGTGTTGGTGGTTACCTTAATCTAAAGAGCTTAACGAGTGTAGAACGTAGGAAATTACGAGAGAGGTATCCAGATTATGATACAAAAGCTTTTTAAAATATCTAGGAAGCTTAAGTAAGTATCCGTACCAAATACTCCACTGCCTTAACAATTTGTTTCCCAGTTTCACTTTTTGTATATTAGTGCTATCCTTCAACCTATGAATCAATTGGAATACGGAATACATCAAAATATGAAAAAGTGGAATGTTTTCTTTACTATATTTTTTATAGCGATAATGCTGTATTTTTATAGGACACTTTTTATATATGGGAAATTACCAGAAAGTATAAAATTGTCTGAGGCACTTGTCTTTTCTTTTGCCTCGTAGATTTCCTTCTTGATTTCTGACCCCACTTCTTCGATTTCTTTTTCGATAATCTTTTTCTCTTTCTTTATACCAGAAATAATTATAGAATCTCCAATAAACAAGGATGTCTAGATAGGGTTCCTCTTATATGGTCTTCTAACTTATCGAATATGTGGTAAACGCCGTGTAAAAATTTCATTATTCATTATGTTTTATAGTATATCAGGAATAGATACTATACAACAGACGACAGAGTTTAGATAATTCAAAATCAATACAAAATAACAATCAAGGTTTTTTTGTATTTTCTTTTTCTGCTGTCTGTTATCTAATGTCTATTGTCTGTCTACATGTTTCCAAACAAATTCCTTATTCGGATGAACTTTTTTCATAGGATTAAGTATTCTTTGGGGGTCAAATATATCTTTTGTTTTCTCAAATAATTTTATGATTTCTGGCTTATACATCTTATCTAAATATTGTGTACGAATTAAACCATCATTATGTTCAGCAGTTATGGAGCCATTATAAGAAAGAACTAATCCATAAACTTCATCCATTAATTTATGAAGAATATCAACTATCCCTTCTTTATGAATATTCACTAACGGAATTATGTGGAAATTAGCATCTCCCATATGCCCCGCTATTGTGTAGATCAAATCATATTTTGAAAATACTTTTTCTAATTTAGGAAGGAACTCCGGTAGATCATATGGGTGTACGATAATATCATCAATTGTTGGAGCAGTACGATAACCCTCCATACGAGTACGAAGAAGATTGAAGCTTTCTCTTCTGAACGTCCAATATTTTTTGGATTCAAAAGCTGTCTTTGTACGTTTTATCGGCAAACCGAATTTCTTCATATCTTCATAGGCAGATTTTATTTGATTTTCTACGTCTGATTCAGTTTCTCCTACAAATTCTGCCATAAGAATAATCTTTGGAACTCCTCCAGTTAAAACCATCCAAAATTCTGGTAAAAACTGCCAGCCCAATGTAAACATATCTCCACCCATACGAAGAGCAATGTCTTTGAAAAATCTGATAGCTATTTTAAATGTATGATCATCGTAAGATTCTATAGTCTCTGGTTTGTGTTTTAAAAGTCTAGGAATTATTTCACCTAAATCTTTAGTGGACTTCACAAACATCACAAGCATACGTGAGTGCTTCTTAGGTTTCACGCCAATTATCGTCGCAGAGGTAACTGCAGCAAGTGTGCCCTGGGAACCAACTATAAGTTTTGTTAAATCAAAAACCCCGGTTTCTCTATTGTAAATATTCCATAAATAATATCCTGAAGAATTTTTAGACACTGTTGGCTTTGCAGACATTATATCTTCATAATTATCTGAAATAAGACTGTAAATGTCACGGTGAATGCGCCCACTTTCCGTCTGTTCTTTCATTTTCACTTCTAAATCTTGATATGAAAGTGCTTTGAGGGTGTCTGTTTCTCCGTTTGCAAAAACTACATCTAAAGATTTTACGTACTTCTCAGTTTTCCCATAAGTTAAACTCTTTTCTCCACCGGAATTATTAGATACTATTCCGCCAATGGCAGCGAGTTCGCGTGATGCTGGGTAACTAGGCATTAACCACCCATGTTTTAGGGTTTCTTTTTCAAAGTCACGATAATAAACTCCAGACTCTGCTGTGGCTGAATCATTAGTCACATTTGTGACATGATTCATATATCTTGTAGTGTCTATAACTACTGATTCGCAAAGTGGACCTCCTGTCATATCAGTACCTGCCGAACGAATTGATACTGCAATATTATCTCCCTTTTTTTTCTTTTCATTTATATACGATAATACATTTGAAATATCCTTACTATTCTTAGAATATACAACGATTTCTGGCTTCACATAAAAAAGACTAGTATCTCGTGCGGCTTTCTCCCTATCAGCATCAAGTATAGAGACATCCCCCAAGATTAATCCTTCTAGATCTTTTGCATAGAGAGCTGCCGTAGATAAAGACATATCCGAAAGTATAACATCTCTAAGTCCGTACTGATCACCCTATTGCTTCTAATTTGTTTTCTATCTCTTTTTCAGTAATTTCGAGACGCTTTTTGAACTTTTTCAGCATCATTTCCTCATTTTTATTTAACTTGCGAGTTTTCTTCGCTTTTAGAAGAATCTCTTGGAATTCTTCAGTATCCTTTCTTAACCCTTCAACATTTGCTTTTAAAGTATTTTCAGCTTCAAGTAAAGTTCTATGTATTTTTCTTTTCCATCTAGCAAACGAAGTTAGGGAGAACCAAAACGTTGCAACTATAGCCACAATAGAAATTATAAGTATCAATATTAAAGACAACCAATTCATAACAAATATTCCGAATCGAATAAACGCGATATATTCGACAACTATAATTTTTTCATCAGTATAATCACTCGATGCTCCCTTAGAATCAACAGCTCGTGCTTTCATTTCGTAAACTCCCGTTTCCATTTCTTTTGACCATGTCAATTTAAATATGCCATTATTATCAGATGTTGTGGTTTCAGATTGCGATATTCCATCACGACCAGTCAATACTATATCAACGGTTGATTGTGGGTATGTTGTACCTGCTATTCTTAAATCTTTACCGAGTTCTACATTTTTTGTGTATTCAATAATTACAGGAACAGAAATTGATTGGATTGTATAATCGAGAGATACAGAACTTTTGTTTCCAGCACCATCAAAAGCAGTTACTACTAGGGTATGCTGACCAGCGGATTGTTTCGGCACTCTATATAGATGTGATGGGTCAACAGTATATATTTGTTCATCTCCTCCATCAACACTCATACTTATACTCGCTATTCCAGAGACTTTATCTTCAGCCAATACAAGAACGGCTGGTGTTGGATTGGTTGTAACTATACCATCTGGGAATGAGGCTTTTAGTGACTCTGGGTTTTCTGTGTCTATTTGAAATTTATAATTATAAACAGTCCCCCATCCTGAAGGTGTCCTAAACTGAACATGCATATAATTAACCCCATCGGCGTCCACTGTGAACGATCTATTATCTATAGGAGGGTCATAAACTTTAGTGGGTTTTGATACTTCTTTTTCATCATAAAGTGTACGAATAGCTGTGGCGGAAGCTGGTAAATTCCACTCGAATGATGCTTCTTTTTTGTTATACCACTTACTACTATCTGGATAACTAGATGAGACTATCACTGGAGTAATACCTGAAGATTTTGGTGCAGACTCAGAAGTATCCTCACCTCCAGTTATATTGAAAGAAGCAAACCCTAATGCTCCTAATACATTAGTAGCATTACCATCATTTGCCAAAACTGAGCCAGAGGTAAGTGTTACTGAACCAGTTCCTGCATTTTTTGCTTTAAAATTTAAAGTCACTACTTTACCCTCGGAACCGTTGAATCCAGTGTTGGAAATAACTCCCTCAAAGGATACTTTCCCAGTTGCATTAGAAAATGTAGGCTCTTCTGCCCACATGGGTAAAATAGAGCCAGATTTAGAAATGGAAGTAAGTTCTAGCGTATCATTAGAAAATGTAATTCCACCTGATATGCCGTTAATTGATCCACTATTTCCTGAAACATAAACAATCATGGAGAAAGTACTACCAACTCCATATGTACCGCTACTTGGAAAAAGTGTAAGATCTGCTGCACTAACTATTTTTGTAGATACAACAAATAGAAACATTAAGAAAAAAATACGTACCATAGTATATAAATCAGTATACGCTACCGTTTTATTATAAAGTAAAAGTTTTCAACAGGGAAAGTTATTTTGCTCATGTTTGTAATATAAGTGGAACTTTTTTTATTTCCATATATTCAACACTATCTGTTTTTAAAAATCCATTATTTGAGAGAATATAAAAAGTAGAAAAATAAAATTGTATCTTTTGGATACAATTTTATTTATAAGCTACTCTGTCCTTTGTTCCTCTATGGCTCGATCTAATTCGTCTAAATCCCTTTCAATAGCCTCTTTAATACCTTTTTCCTCTTTTGATAGGATGCGGGTATGTCGGGTGCGCTGTAATACCTTAAGATACTTTTCAAGACGCTTTTTAAATAAGAGAAGGGCTTCTGTATTGTCTCCGTTAACTAAGACAGGACATACTTTAATTTTGTTACGAAGCTTACTATAGTAAAGTCCAAGTATAAATGCGCTAAGAATCAAAATTATAACAATCAAAAGAGTTATAATAATGAAGTAAACCGCTGGGATAGTAAATGATCCTATAGTAATCAACAATTGCTCATTTGTGGTAGCTGGTTGTACTGGCGCTTCTTCTACTTTTACAGTCATTGTTTTGAAATCTCCGGAGGATTCAACACTATTACCCGCACGATCTACCGCTACTAATTTTATGGTATTATCCCCTGGAGTCTTTACCGCAATACTATATTTTCCATTTACGAAATCTCCTGAAGGAACCTTCTTTAAGAATGAACCGTTGATATAGACTTTATAATAATCCAATCCTGATGTTTCATCTATAATATCAGCATCGATGTGTAGGATTTTCTTATCATCATCGTATGAAAAGGCGACATTATTCTTTTTTGGAATAGTGTTATCTATTCTCGCAATATAAGTACTAGTTTGGCCCCATTCTCCATCTTTACGAGCCCGAACTTTGAAATACCAAACTCCGTCTTTCAAGTCTTTAACTGTTTTTTCACTTATGGCTGGACTGTAGGTAACTCTAGGTGATCCCGATGTATTATCATCAATACCTGTTTGCACAGCAGTTACTCCTGTCGGTACTTTCCATCTAAATACAGGACTGATGTCTGTGTACCATGATTCCTGAGATGGATGAGTAGGTGATGTTACCTGTAAAGCAATGACTGCAGGTACTGACTCTGGTTCTCGCCTTGGGATTTCTTTAATAGTCGGCTGTTCCTTTTCAATAATAGATATCGTCTTACCTGTTTTAGCCCTTAATACATCAGTACCTAATCCATCATTCGCACGAACAGCAGCGTCAGAAAACGTTAGATCAGCCTGACCAACCTTTTTTGCCTTTACTACTACTGATATTGCAGTACCTGATGAACCAGTAAATCCGGGCGCAGGGATGCCACCATTAAAAGTAATAGTTCCTGAAACATTTGAATAAACTGGCTCTTCTACCCATAGAGAAAAAATAGAACCTCCTCTACTTACGGAAACTACCTCCAACAAATCTGTTGGAAACATGATTTTTGCGTCTGCATTATTTATTGCAACACTTTCAGAATTTAATACAACAGACAACGTCGCGATACCTCCAGGTGAAAGCGACACTGAGTTAGAATTAATCTGCATTGTCGCCGCATTTGCACTATTGTATCCAAAAAAGAACAGGCCGATAGCAAATACGATGATGCTGTAAGCTACTTTATTGGTTGTGATTTTTTTAAAAGTCATGTTCCAAAATAATACAAAGAATGTCCACTAAGACAAATTAATTATAACACATAGGTTCAGATGAATTGGAGCTAACCCACCAAATTAACAATAAATATAATATAGTCTCTCTTATTAAATTCTTTTGATATTTTATTTAGTTAAGATCTACAAAAGTGATTTACAAAAAATATCATTATATTATTTAGTCGCTAATTATCAAAAAATTGAGTAAATTACAGTTGATCTAATTAAAAAAATGAAAAACAAACAATACGTCTGCAGCAAATAAATCGCTTAAATTGTTAAATACAGCATCAAATTAATTGATAAAGCAATAATTAAAAGACGTAGTACGTCCAATAAAAACAAAAACCACCAAAAAATAGTTTTTGATTTTACCATATTTTAACTTATTTTGAACACTAAAACTTGTACAGTTTTATTTGTTTTTACGAGTTTTATTATTCTTATCTTCATCTGAAAAACCACTTCGGATATGTCTAACGGACTCAACGATACTGCGAGCAAGGTCTGGGATTCTCTTTGCACCAAAAAGCAAAACCAAAATTCCCACAATAATAATTAACTCTCTAGTATCTAATCCGAACATATTTTTTATTTATTTATTATTAATGTTAAACCATATCGTCACTTCATATGGCAATACAAGTGGCAACAAAACTATTTCCATTTTATAAACAAATTTAGTAAAATAGAAAATCAAAAAACTAATCCCAGCAACACAGATGGTAATGAATACTTAAAATAAATTTGAACAACAAAACGCCTATACTATCTATGCGATTTTAGTTGTTTTTATTATGCTTATCCCCTTTGTCATCATCTGAAAAACTACCTCTAAGGATTTTAACAGCCTCGGCGACACTGCGAGCAAGGTCTGCGATCTTTTTTGAACCAAAAAGCAAAACCAAAATTCCCGCAACAATAATTAACTCTCTAGCTTCTAATCCAAACATATTTTTATTTATTATTAATTATTAATGTTAAACCATATCGTCACTTCACATAATAACACAAGTGGCAACGATATTACTACTAATGGTAGCTCGTCGGCTATCGGAAGTAAAGTGGACAGATGTTTTTATACTATAATATGGTTATTAGCTATTTTTATTACTTTTACTCCCCTTTTCCTCATCTGAAAAACCACTTCGGATGTGTCTTAGGGCCTCGCCTATACTTCGGGCAAGCTCTGGGATTTTCTTTGCACCAAAAAATAAAATAAGAACCAAAGTCAAAATAATTAATTCTCTAGATCCTAATCCGAACATATTTTTATTTATTATTATTAATGTTAAACCATATCGTCACTTCATATAACAATACAAGTGGCAACGACATTGCTATTAATGATATACCATCGGTTGGTGGAAGTAAAGCACACATAAGAATTAGTAAAAAATAAGCAATACGTCTTTTATCTTTGAGAGTTTGGGACGTTATTATCCCCAGCCTTATAAGTAAAGTCAGCACAAGAGGAAATTCAAAAACTAATCCTAAAAGTGCTGCCGTAATAAATACTTGTGCTAAAAATTGACCAATATTCCAAAAATTGGCAATTCCTAAACCGATGTTGATAGAAGCCAATAGTTCTAAAGAAAAGGAAAGGGTAAAAAAACCATAAGAAAATCCGATGATGAAAAGAGCAATGCTTAAAGGGATAGATTTCAATAATTTTATTTTCTCACTTCTGGTTAATGCGGGTACAATAAAAGCATAAAAGCTATAAATTATGTACGGGACGAAAACTATAATAGCTAGAAAAAATCCGACATCCATCGCTATATTGACAAAATTAAATGGTGAAGAACTAGCGATTGTCACTCCCTCAACCTTAGTAAATTCTAAAAGTCTTTTCACAATCGGCGCTGCAGAAAGGAAACCTAAAACAAAAAACACAACAAATAAGATAATCCCCTTATAAAAACGCCTGAGCAAATCTTCAAAATATGGCAAAAATTTTTCTATGTTTTCTTTGAATTCTTCCATGATGGCTAATTAGCTGTTGGGGTAGCAGTTACTGGCGTTGAAGTAGAAATGACTGTGGTTGAAGTAACTACTGGTATGGTTTCACTAGTTGAGGTAGCTGTGATTGGTGTTGAGGAAGCAGAAATCGGTGTTGAGGTAGAAGTTATTGGTGTTGAAGTTGAAGTGGTTGTGGTTGAAGTAGTTGGTATTATAATTGGAGATGTTGAAGTAGCTTGCCCTCCACTCGTAGATGTGGATGTAGCAACAGTTCCTCCAGAAGTTTTGAAAATAGGCGTTGACCCACGATGCCTACTTAACCACTCCGCTACTGCTGTCACACCTTCTTGCCATGAACCGTACGTACGAATATTGCCATCATCATCATTACCGACATTACCCGGATTAAGAGTTCTTACCGCAAGTCCTGCAGTACCTAAGCTCGAATCTTGTTCCATCATAGCTATTATTAATCTCACATCTACACTATAAGCGAGAGCGGCGCTCATAACCATTCCTCCATTGACTGGACTACTCGGATATTTACTCTTAATATAATCATCGATTTTTTCCGCGGTGTCCATTACCCCCATTTTGCTCAAGATATTCATTATTTTTTGTTCGTGCAAAGGATCGGTAGCATACACCGTGATGTCATATTTACCTAAAACAGAAATCGAACCATCTGTCATAACTTCCTCATCAGAAATAGGTGTTGACCCACGATGCCTACTTAACCACTCCGCTACTGCTGTCACACCTTCTTGCCATGAACCGTACGTGCGAGTATTGCCATCATTATTGTTACCCGGGTTCAAAGTCCCTACCGAAAGCCCTGCAGTGCCAAAACTCGAATCTTGTTGCATCATAGCCATCATTAGTCTCTCATCTACTTTATAAGCCAAAGAAGCGCTCACAATCATCTCTCCAGTAACTGGACTACTCAAATATTTTCCCTTGATATAATCATTAATTTTTTCCGCGGTGTCCATTACCCCCATTTTACTTAAGATATTCATTATGTTCTTTTCGTACAGAGGGTCACTATTATACACCTTGATGTCATATTCACCTAAAACAGAAACCGAACCATCTGTCATAACTTCTGCGAGAGTACTCTCCTTGACAGCTGCTGATTTTGTAGTATCAATTAATAAATTCAACTTATACAAAGTGTCCTCTAAGCCTATAATTTCTTTTTCGGCAACGTTCATTCTTTCAAAATCGCCATTCATTTTGGCGTAATCTCTAGAAAGGCTGAATTCTCTTAACCTATTGTTAAGTAACTGTATAAGTTCATCTATCTTCATACTATCAAGATTATATCAGAAAAACATGGGTGTTTTGCCGTTCTATACACATCATATACACACCATATCCCCTCCAGCCTTAGTGTAAAGTTTAAATCTCAAAATGAAAAATGATAGTTTAAAGTGGAAAACTTCCTACCTCTTACCCTTTAGCGTTAAAATACTCGATGCTATAACCTTTGATATCTCTAAGAGTTCTTTAAGGAGCCATTCCACCTCATCTTACATAATCGTTTCTTGAATTCACTTTTAAATTTAGAACTGCCATTTTGATTTTTTAATTTTTAATTTTTAATTTTGATTTAATTATCATTTCAATCCCAAAAATTTAGCTACAGTTAAAAGTTTTTTCCCTACTAGCTCACCAAATGTTCCAGCACCAGTGTTGCCGACAATTGAAGTACTCCACGGATTACCTGCCGCTCCTGCATCATTTAGGGCCTTTCCAGTTGAACCTACTGTGAGGTGGTTTGCAACCAGTTCATCCCATACTGAAGCAGCCAAGTTAAGTTCTGTAAGACCAGCACTATTAGACGCGCGAACTGATACTGTATTTAAATTAATTACATCCCCAATATTAGAGTTAGCGCCAATAAGATTTACAGCATAAGAGCCATTTTCAAAAGTTATTGTATAGCCATTTATAATCTGAATCACTCGCGCAAGAGTCACCCCTCCAACACTAACAGTAGTGTTATGATTGTGTGTTGTAGCCCAAACTTGTCCCACATCATCATCTTCCAAATTCTTCAAAGCAAGACGAAAAACATTAATATCTAATTCACGTATCTCAAAAGGCGTTGATGAAACGAGCGTCATATCCGCTTTTGGTACACTTATCACTCCGGTTGGCCAATTGATTGAAACTGCCATAGATATTCTCTAAATTATTATTCTTTAACACTTGGGCCTAACCCCATGAGCTGAACTTTCTGAATATTCACTTTCTGTTCTAGCTGAACCTGCCTTTCAATGAGGCCTCCCATAGTATTATTCAGACTGGCGACGACAGTCTTCAAGTCTGTTATTTCTTTTTGCATAACACGTAAAACAACTTCAACAGTCTCAGTATTTCTTTTATTTAATTGAGCAATTGCTATTTCTTTAGCTTCTTCTTTTTCTGTCTCTTTATCCATGGTTTTATAGTATCATTTATTTTAAATTATTAATATAAAGCTATTCATCCGAAATCAAGAGAACTGTCGTATCTAGTCCCGTACTAATAATTGTACCAGTAATCGCCCCTGTTTTATATAACTGAGATGCGACCGTTCCAGCTGTGGTCATAGAACCAGTTGTTGTAGAAGCATACGTAACTGTTGTTGTAGAACCACCGGTACTAACATATGTACCATTATATCCAGAAGGAACTAATCCACTAACTTTAATTATTGTTCCAGTTGGGAATGGAGTGCTGCCTTGTATGGCAAATGTTAATGTGGCTACAGACCCCGAACCAGAAGTGGCGGTTATAGTTAATATACCAGCGGTCGCCTTTCGCACTTTTCCCGTAATGGGTTGGTTGCTTGTATAATTAAAAGTGGTTGTCTGTAAGATACCTGAAACATCGGTCAAGCCACTTAATATTACACATGTTGCGGTGATCGTACCTGTCGCAGTGTCTACCGGGTCACTAGACATAGTATAGGTATAGGTGCCTCCGCCGGTGACCGTAATAGTAAAAATACCATTATACGCAGTTTCGTTTGCTCCACGAATATTGACTGACATACCGGTAGCCATTCCGTGCGCAGCGTGAGTGACCGTAGCAGTAGTAACAGTACTAACAATGGTAACTGACGCTGCTGCTGGCAAATTACCCCCTGTATCTGCCAAAAGAAGCACACGAGCATCTCGTAGCACAGCTAGAGTAGTCGCATCTTTTACTGTCACTTTCACTGTTGCAGCATTTTGTATAGTGGTCGAAGAGCCGTTAGAGTTTCTGATGCTTGGAGAACTTCCAGCGTTGGTGATATTTATAGTTACTGCTCCGCCGGAGTTGTTATAGATTGCTGCCCCCGCAGAGTAGATATAATGAGTTTCCGAACCCGCTGCAGTTAGATTGGTTAATCCTGTTGCTCCGC
>CALRDS010000009.1 GCA_943354975.1 Candidatus Nomurabacteria bacterium
TTGCAGTTTGCCTTATGCGTCACCACCTCAACTATTGCGGCGAGGCCGACAAGAAGATAAACAACTTTCTCAACCATTGGCCAGCGCCCAAGGAGCATATCAACTACATTGTAGCCAAGCGCGTCTAGTCCCCAGTTTAATCCTCCGACAACAAGAAGGATAAACGCAATCATGTGTAATGCTTTCATATTTTTATATTAAATTAATTTAACTAGTTTATAAATATAGAACTTTGCCTACTTTATATTATACAGTTTATAAAAAATCTCGTCATCCACATAGACCTTGTTTTTAAGCATTATTTGATTATTTATCTAATAAATCATGAATATATAACAAAAAACCTCTATTTTTGATACTGTATTTGGCTTACTAAAGCACTATCTTCAGATTAAAATTGTGTACGCACAGGTACATTTTTATCTAATAAGGTATACTTTTATTAATGCCTAGCATGACTTTGTTAAATCGTATGAAGAAAATTCTGTTATCTATAATTTTTGTACTAAGCACATCATCTGTATATGCTGGAGGATGTTTGGATTTACAAACAAATCTATCAAAGGGAGATGAATCTGACAGGGTTTTATCATTACAGAACTTTTTATTAGAAAAAGGATTTCTAAAAGCAAAACCAAATGGATATTTTGGTCCAGGCACTATTAACGCTGTTAAGCTTTACCAAAAAAGTGTCGGCCTATCTTCCTCCGGAGCTGTTTTTCCACTAACTAGAGCATCAATTAAAAAAGATACTTGTGGAAATACTGCATCAGTTACGAGCCAGACTTCAAACACTACATTTCCTAAAAATACAACAAACACAACAGTTTCTGCCACCTCTACTGCTACTTCTACCAATAATACTTCTCAATCTCCGCGCCTTCCGCCACCTACAATTACTTCCGCAGACAAGGCAGCGTTTATCTCGGGAGGAATAATAACGAATCCATTTGTTATAAATGGAACTAATTTTAGTACATCGAGTAATTTTCTAGTCTTTCAACCACAAAACGCAGGGAAAATTTA
Source organism: Candidatus Nomurabacteria bacterium (assembly GCA_943354975.1). GTDB lineage: Bacteria > Patescibacteriota > Minisyncoccia > Phycocordibacterales > UBA5272 > UBA11704. Next base: position 1,027 of record CALRDS010000009.1, read on the forward strand.
TACAGTTGGTCCGTTTAACTCTTTCGCAAGTGGAACGGTTATGAGAATAATTCCAGCCTTTGTAAAAGATATAGTTCCGTGCGGACTTGAGTGTAAAGAAATGATTCCGCCTGGTGGATATGATATTTCTGTACAAACAGAATGGGGAAAGAGTAACACCGCATTTATTTCAATTAAAAGTTTCACTTCGAAAACTGAATCCGGCGCAATTGGAAGAGCAATTCCAGTAAAATCTACAGATTCTAGAATAGGTACACTTACATTCAGTAGTTCAGTGGCAGTTGCGCTCGATAACATTACTATCTCTCTCGCTGGGGATAGTAGTAAAGTATCTGGTATTTTTATAAAAGATGACGTAACAGGAAAAGTGATAAAAGGTTCTAATACCTATGATTTAGGAAAAGCTTTACTTTCTGAGAACCAGTCTAGAATATTTGGAATATATGCTAGTACAAATTTATCAGATTCGGGCTCAATTACAGTAACTCCGACGCTAAATGTCACCGACTATATTGGTAGCAATTCTATAAAAATACCACTACAGCCTTTTTTGGTAACTATTTCTGGCTAAATCTTGCGTAATTGGCTCTATTATGATAAGATTGCAAGACTCACTTGGCACTCTACGGACCTCGCTTGGCTAAGTAATGTGCAGTAATTTATTAAGTTTCTTATTTATATAATCTAATAGTCCAATATCCGGATGCACATGTGCGTCCGGACAAGACCCAACAAAAAAATATGGCAGAAACATTTGATCGCTCAAAACCACACGTAAACGTAGGAACAATTGGTCACGTTGACCATGGAAAGACTACGCTTACATCAGCTATTCTTAACGTGCTTCACCTTAAGGATGCAACTATTAAGCTAAAAGGGGTAGACGAAATCGACAAGGCGCCTGAAGAAAAGGCCCGTGGTATTACTATTTCTCTCTCACACAGTGAATACTGGACTGATGCTCGTCACTACGCACACATCGATGCCCCAGGTCACGCTGACTATATCAAGAACATGATCACAGGAGCCGCTCAAATGGACGGCGCTATACTTGTGGTTGCTGCAACTGATGGTCCTATGCCACAAACTCGTGAACACATCCTCCTAGCCAAGCAGGTTGGTGTGCCAAAGATTGTAGTATTCCTAAACAAGTGTGATATGGTTGATGATCAGGAAATGATTGAACTTGTTGAAGAGGAAATTCGTGAACTTCTTACAAAGCAAGGATTTGACGGTGTTAATACTCCAATCATCCGTGGTTCTGGTCTAAAAGCTTCACAAGCAACAGATATCAATGATCCATGGGCACAGAAGATTGTTGAACTTATGACAGCACTTGATACTTGGATTCCAGTTCCAGAACGTGATAATGCAAAGCCGTTCCTTATGCCAGTAGAAGACATCTTCACTATCGAAGGACGCGGTACTGTGGTAACAGGACGTATTGAAAGAGGGGTCGTTAAGCTAAACGAAGAAATTGAAATCGTTGGTCTTAAGGATACTGTAAAGACAATCGTTACTGGCATTGAAATGTTTAACAAGTCACTTCCTGAAGGACAAGCAGGCGATAACGCCGGTATTCTTATTCGTGGTATCAAGAAAGAAGATATTCTTCGTGGACAAGTTCTAGCAAAGCCAGGTTCTGTAAAACCTCACACAGACTTTGAATGTGAAGTTTACATTCTAAAGAAAGAAGAAGGTGGACGCCACACTCCATTTCTAAATGGTTACAAGCCACAGTTCTATGTACGTACAACAGATGTTACAGGAGAAGTTACTCTTGCTTCTGGAGTAGAAATGGTTATGCCAGGAGATACTGTGAAGTTTACAGTTAAGCTTCTAGCGCCTATTGCTCTTGAGGAACAAGGACGTTTTGCTATCCGTGAAGGAGGTAAAACTGTTGGAGCTGGTGTTGTAACAAAGATAATTGCGTAATAATTAATCCGTCTAGGATTTAAATTTATAAACATGGCAGCAACAGATACAGCTGAAACAAAAACGGTAGCTAAGAAAAAAGCCGTTAAGACAGTAAAGACAGCTAAAGTGGCGAAAGCATCCAAGGTTGCTGAAATACAAAAGTTACGCATTCGCGTGCGTGCGTATGAAAGCAAGGTACTTGATTCTTCAGTAAAGCAAATCGTAGATACTGCACGTAGATATGAGGCCACTATCTTAGGTCCAATTCCTCTTCCAACGGAAATAAAGCGCTATACAGTTAATCGCTCAGCTTTTATTTACAAGGATGCACGTGAACAGTTCGAGATGCGTGTACACAAGAGATTGATTGATATTGTTAATCCGAATGCAAAGTTGATTGAAGCTCTTACGAACCTGTCTCTTCCTTCTGGAGTTGATATTGATGTAAAGATGGCGTAAAGATAGATAGTAGAAATTAGATAACAGATAAAACCATGAAATTCGCCCTCGCCACAAAACAGCATATGACAGAATTCTTTTCCGAAGATGGGCAAGTTCATCCTGCGACACTACTTAAAGCAACTCCGATGACAGTTACTGCTGTTAAGACAATTGGTAAGAATGGTTATGACGCTATTCAAGTAGGACAAGGAGTTCAGAAGAAGGAAAGAATTTCAAAAGCATTACTTGGACACTTAAAAGATTCTTCATTTAAGACAGTGAAAGAATTTCGTACTCCAGGTGGAGACTTGGCAATCGGAGCAACTATCGCATGCGATATTTTCTCAAAGGGAGACACTGTAACAGTCTCAAGTATTTCGAAAGGAAAGGGATTCCAAGGTGTAATGAAGCGTCATGGTATGAAAGGTGGATGGGGACAACACGGACAGAAGCACTCTGCGCGGGAAGTTGGTTCTATTGGCTCAACAGGACAGCAACGCGTTAACAAAGGTAAGCGTATGCCAGGAAGAATGGGAAGTGACAGAGTTACACAAAAGAATGTAAAGATTCTTGATGTTGATGTTGAGAATGGCTTCATCTTGATCAAAGGCGCGGTTGCTGGAAAGCGCGGGACATTAGTTGAACTTAAGGGATAAATTGCAGCTATGAAAGTACCAATGTATACAACTGAAGGAAAGAAATTAAAAGAACTCGAATTACCAGAGAATATTTTTGGTGCGAAATGGAACGCAGACTTAGTTTCTCAAGTTCTATATTCACAAGCGTCGAATCGTAGAAGTGGTACTGCTCACACAAAAGATAGAAGTGAAGTTTCTGGTGGAGGTATTAAGCCATGGAATCAGAAAGGTTCAGGACGCGCTCGTCACGGATCATCACGCTCTCCTATTTGGCGTCATGGTGGAGTAACTCATGGTCCACGAAATGATAAAGATTTCAAGAAAACAATTCCTAAGGGAATGAAAGTTCAAGCGCTTTATTCTCTTTTATCTGCAAAACTTGCATCAGGAAAAATTATTTTTGTTGATAGTATTCCAGAACAATCAGGTAAAACAAAAGATGCAAATGAAGTGATGAAAGGATTAACTACAATTGATGGATTCAAGACACTTTGTTATAAGAAGCCAAACAATGTGTATATGACAGTAGGTAAAACTGCTGAAACTACAAAAAGAGCATTTAGAAATCTTCCTTATATGACACTTCATACAATGGAGGATTTGAATCCACTTGATATTGCGAACTCTCGTTACTTGGTGATTGCAAATCCAGAGGAGACTATTACGTATTTGTCGTCAAAGACTAAGGCTGGCGCAAAATAATTTATTTACAGATATGGCAACAAAGAAAACAACAACTAAAGAAGCCGGAGAGGCAAAGTCAAAAGTCGAAAGTAAATTGATTATTGCTCCACGTGTAACAGAAAAAGCATCTATGCAATCGTCTATGAATGCTTTTACTTTTGTAGTTGCAAAAAATGCCAACAAAGGAGACTTGATGATTGAAATAAAAAAGACTTACAAGGTGACACCGCGAGCTATAAATATTACGAATCTTCCAAAGAGAAATGTTTTTGTTCGTGGAAGAAAAGGTGTTCAGTCTGGAATGAAGAAAGCAATTGTTTTTCTAAAGAAAGGGGATACGATAAGTTTGTCGTAGATATTTAGATAGTAGACACTAGACAACAGAAATAAAAAATCATGAAAAGCTATAAACCAACAACTCCATCACGACGTAAAATGACCACGGTAAGTTACCGAGGAATAATTACTACGAACGATCCTCACAAGGCTCTTACAAAAGGATTTCGTCGTGGTTCAGGACGCAACGCTTACGGACGTATAACTAGTCAGGCTCGTGGAGGAGGACACAAGCGATCATATCGTGATGTGGACTTTGTATATGATAAGCATGATATTCTTGCAAAATTGCAAACTGTAGAATATGATCCAAATCGTTCAGCGTTTATCGCGCTTGCTTCTTATAAAGATGGAGCGAAGCGTTATGTGATTGTCCCAAAGACCATGAAAGTAGGAAGTACTTTTATAGTTTCAAACCAAGCACCAACAGAAGTAGGTAATCGAACAATACTTCGAAACATTCCAGTAGGAACATTTGTATATAACGTAGAAGTAAAGCCTCGCGCGGGAGCAAAGCTTGTTCGTTCAGCTGGAGTTTATGCTCAAGTGGTTGCTCATGATGGTGGTTATACATCTGTGAAGCTTCCTTCTACTGAAGTTCGTAAACTAGTGGATACATGTTTTGCATCAATAGGTGAAGTTTCAAATGAAGAATACAGACTACGAAATCTTGGAAAGGCTGGTCGTTCAAGACATCTAGGTTGGAGGCCAAAGACTCGTGCTATGGCAAAGAATGCAGTAGACCACCCATACGGTGGAGGTGAAGGAGCGCAGCCACGAGGTACACGACGTCCAAAGACAAAGCAAGGAAAGACAACTGGTGGACACAAGACACGATCTCCAAAGAAGTATTCAAATGTACACATCGTATCTCGTCGTGTTACCAGACAAAGCAAGGGTAGTAAAGCCTAAATAAGCCTTTACTTTCAAGAAAAAACTGATATAATTAAGCCCTATTAACTAAACCATGACACGATCACTGAACAAAGGTCCATATGTAGATCCGAGAGTCCTAAAGAAGGTTATTGGAAAGCGTCCAGAGTCAACTGGTGTTATTAAAACATGGATTCGTCGTTCAGATATTTCTCCTGAAATGGTAGGATTTACGTTCGGTGTATACAATGGAAAGGTTCACATCGATGTTTTGGTAACTGAAGACATGGTTGGACACAAACTTGGTGAATTTTCTCCAACACGAAAGTTCATTCGTCACGGTGGAAAGATGCAGAAGGAAATCGACCAGAAGAAGAAAGAATCAGAAATCACTGCAGCTAAAACTGCAAAGGTAGCGGTGGACACTAAAGTGAAAGCAAAATAGTTTAAATTTTTTATGAAAGCCTCTCTTAACAATTACCGCCAAGCACCTCGCAAAGTCCGTCTTATTACGGACCTTGTAAAAGGTAAGTCAGCTGTGCAAGCACAAGCTATTTTGACGAGACTAATTAAGCGTGGAGCTCTTCCAATAAAGAAACTTCTTGATTCAGCTATTGCAAACGCAGGAACTGAAGCATCAAATCTTGTAGTGAAAGTAGCTACAGTAGACAAGGGGGTTGTGATTAAGCGTTGGATGCCACGAGCTATGGGACGAGCATTTCCAATTCATAAGCATACAAGTAAGGTTGTAATAGAACTTGCTCCTAAAGCAGAAAAGAAATAATTTTATGACACACGTAGTACACCCATATTCACATAGACTTGGAATCATACGCGACTGGAAGTCACGTTGGTTTTCTAAGAAGACAACAGATTATGTTGATCATTTAAGATCAGACGTACTTGTGCGCGCTTGGCTTACAAAGAAGTTGCGCGGAATGTATCTATCGATGATTGAAATTGAAAGAAGTGAAAAGCAATACAGAATAATGATTCACACATCACGCCCAGGTATGATTATTGGTCGTGGAGGCGATGGTATTGAAAAATTGCGCGTAACTCTAAAGAAAGAAATGGCGCGACTTAAGATAGTCGTCCCACAAGATGTGAAGTTAGACATCATCGAAGTTAATAATCCAGAAGCTGATGCTGCGATTGTGGCTGCTATGGTGGCAGAAGGAATCGAAAAGCGCCTTCCATTCCGAAGAGTTCTAAAGACAACTATTGAAAAAATTATGGCTAATCGTGAAGTTCTCGGCGCGCGTATCGCGGTTTCTGGAAGATTAGGTGGTGCTGAAATGGCACGTCGTGAACAGATAAAGCGCGGAGGTATTCCATTACAAACTCTTCGAGCTGATATTGATTTTGCGAGAGACAAAGCTTATATGACATATGGGGTCATTGGTATTAAGGTTTGGATTTATCGAGGAATGAAGTTTGATAAGAAAAAAGGAACGAAATAATTTTAAAATATATGTTATTCCCGAAAAAAGTAAAACACCGAAAGTGGCAATCAGCGAGATTATCTCCTGCTAAACTTGCACGCCCTGAGACTCGTGGGATAACAGTTGCGTTCGGTTCATTTGGTCTTAAGGCTGAATCATCATCTCGTGTTTCTGCTGCACAGATAGAAGCTGCTCGTCGTGTTATGACTCGCGCTGCAGGTAAGACTGCAAAGGTTTGGATTCGTATTTTCCCAGATCGTCCTGTTACACAAAAAGCGGCAGAAGTACCTATGGGTAAAGGAAAGGGTGATCCAGATCGATATGTGTTTGAAGTTCGTCCAGGACGAGTATTATTTGAAGTAGATGGCGTAACTGAAGCAGTTGCTCGTGAATCACTTCGCAAGGCTGGATGTAAGCTTCCACTAAAGACTCGCGTAGTAGCACGTTAATTTAAATTTTATGAAAAACACAACAATCAAAACTAGAAAGAAGCTCACAGGAAAAGTCGTCTCAGATAAGATGGACAAGACTGTTGTCGTGAATGTGAATCGTTATGTTTCACACAAGAAATATGGCAAGTTCTACAAAATCGATAAGCGTTACAAGGCACACGATGAAGCAAATGTTTACAAGGTAGGTGATACAGTTATTATCGAAGAGTGTCGTCCAATGTCTAAAGACAAGAACTTTGTCGTAATCTCTAAAATTTAATTTATAAATATATGATACAAGCAGGCACAAACGTAAAGATTACAGATAACTCCGGAGGAAAGTTCGGACGCGTTTTCAAAGTACTAGGTGGAAGTAAGCGTCGCTATGCATCACTTTGCGATATGGTGGTTCTTTCTGTAAAAGTTGCAGAACCTCGAAAGCAAACAAAGAAGAAGGACATCGTTTATGGAGTAGTTGTTCGTACAACAAAGCAAGTTCGTAGAAAAGATGGTTCGTACATTTCATTTGATGACAATGCTGTCGTTATCGTTGATAAGGATAAGAAAGAACCTCGTGCGGGACGTGTGTTTGGCCCAGTTCCTCGAGAACTTTCAGAGTCAGGCATTGAAGGATTCAAGAAAATAACTTCTTTAGCGCCGGAAGTAATATAATTTTTAAATATATGCATCTAAAAAAAGGAGACAAAGTAATAGTGATTGCTGGAAAAGAGAAGGGAAAGACTTCTACTGTTACTGCAGTATTGCGTGCGGAGAATCGTGTAGTCCTCGAAGGGCTTAACATGGCAAAGAAGCATATAAAGCCAAAGAAAGCAGGAGAGAAGGGTGGGATTGTCAGTATCGCAATGTCTATACACGCCTCAAATGTGAAACTCGCTGAGAAAAAGGTAAAGACTGAAAAGAAAGTAAAAGCAAAGAAAGCTAAAAAAGCAGAATAATAAAAGCGCGACCGAAGGTCGCGCTTTTGATTTGCTAAAGATTCTCATATTTGTTAGTGTGAGTTAAATTTCTTTTTGGAGATGAAAATTGGAACAACAAAAGCCAATTAAAGTCAAAGTGTTCGTGCTATTCCAGCTTGGGAATGGAATCGATGGAAAAATGTTCGGTGACGCAAAGGACAACTACTTCACCCTCGTCTATGCCGCCACTGTAGAGATGATGATCGAGCTTATCGGTTTCATCGAGGAGAAGTACAAAAAAGACATCAAGAAGTACGGTGCCGTAAATATCCAGCATTACCAAGTGCTTGGGTACGAGGAAGGATGACCTGCTGGGAGGCAGGTCTTTTATTTTACAAGCACTCTTTTTTATAGTAGAGTATAGGTCTACTAACAATTAAAGCGTGATAGCAATATCCGCGAGATAAGAAGCGTATAACGTCCCCCGGACTAATCGTACTTACACAAATATATGGCAAAAACAAAATCAGGTGGATTCATTGGTGTTCAAGAAAAACAAAAGTTAGCTTTTGAGAAATTAGCAAAAGAATTTGGTTACAAAAATTTAATGGCAGCACCTAATCTAGTAAAGGTGAATATTTCTGTTGCAACAGGTACTGCAATGAAGAAAGACAAGAAGAGAAATGATATGGTAATTGACAGAATTGCTAAGATATCTGGGCAAAAACCAACACTAAGAAAAGCAAAGCAAGCTGTCGCCTCGTTTAAGACTCGTATTGGAGATCCAATCGGAGTAGCAGTAACACTGCGCGGTGCGCGTATGTTTGGATTCTTGGATAAAGTGTTAAATGTTTCACTTCCTCGTACAAAAGATTTCCGTGGAATCAATCGGACATCTGTGGATGATATTGGAAATATCACTTTCGGTATCAAAGAACATACTATTTTCCCAGAAATAAAGGATGAAGAATTGAAAGACGTTTTTGGAATGGCTATAACTTTAGTTACGACTGCAAAAACCAAGGAAGAGGCGACGAAATTCTTTGAACTTATCGGCATTCCATTTAAGAAAGCGTAAATTCATAAACCTCTCCGACGTTGTATGGATAATACAATCATACTGATGGGAATGAGTGGAATAGGAAAAAGTTACCACGCACAAAAATTGAAGCACATACGTGGGTACACTCTTTTTTCTATTGATGACATGATTGCAAAAGAATTAGGGGAAGGTGATGTACATGACGTCGCGTCGTTTTTGGGTGAGCCATATGAAGAAAAGTATAAAGAAAATAGTAAGAAATATTTAGAGCTTGAGGAAAGATTTACCAAAGAAGCCATTGAATACGCAAAATTAAATAAAGATAAAAAGGTTGTAATAGATACAACAGGTTCTGTTATTTATTTAAGTGATGAATTGCTAAATGAATTAAGATCTTTTCCTAAGACAATCTTTCTAGAGACAGACAACACTCTTATAAAACAGATGATTAGACATTATTTACTTGAACCAAAACCAGTTATTTGGGGGGAGTTAGCCAGAGACTTTACAGCGGAAAACTATAAAGAGAAATTAACTCACCTTTATCCAATACTTTTGCAAAGTCGCGTAGAAAAATATGTATCTATAAGTAGAATACGAATTCCATTTATAAAACATAAGGAAAAAGGTTTTAATTTAATAGAGGCTCTAGGTTAGGACAGGGACTATTGACAAGAAAGTCAAAATAGTGTAGGGTTAGTCCCATGAAAACAGGAATAAAAAATAGCCTTTTGGCACTAGGGTTTTTCGGAATTCTAGCCTCAATTACAAGCACTGCGTCAGCTGGGTACTTTGATAATGCTCCGGCTACACGTTGCGACGTCCAACTTACTCGTAATATGCAGACAGGGTCAGAGGGAACTGAAGTTACAGTCCTACAATCATTTTTAAACCGCGCTGGATACCTAGGCGCTACTCCAAACGGATACTTTGGCCCATCTACTACTTCTGCCGTGAGAGCATTTCAAAGAGATAATGGACTTTCAGCTTCTGGATATGTCGGAGATGCCACACTGAATGCTATAAATGAGCGTTTCTGTGATACAGATTTAAGAGGAAATAATCTTTCATATTCTAACTATGGATACGGTTCATCATACGGATATTCTTCTGGAGTTACATACGTTGATGCATTTGATCCTTACGTTCGAGTAGTTAGTCCTCAAGTAACAAATCCTATTGTTTACTCAAATCCACTACAGCATAATACTGCTTCGATTTACACAACTCCTTATTCTAATAATTATAATTCAAACGTTCCGTTTACTTCTCAAGTTCAAGGTACAAATATCGTTTACAATCCTACATCCGGTTATCTTTACGGTGTAACTCCACAACCAGGAGTACTTACTATAATCACACCTAATGCAGGAGCGGCATATTTTGAAGGGGACTCTGTAAACATTTCTTGGACAACAAATAATCTAAATAATGTAATTGCGAATGGATATCAAATCCTTCTTGAAAATACTAGTTCAAATCAAAGTAAAGTCGCTGCTATTACACAAAGTAACAGTACATCTTTTGTCCTAACAAAAGAATTGCTTGATAGTGTTTGCGTTGGAATATGTGATAAAAATAATACAGGGTCATTCCGCATTGTTATAACTACACCAGTTACAGATATTGCAGGGGTTACTACTATTATGCGTGCTGCAGTTGCCCCAATTACGATCAAGCGTCCATTTTATGGAACTTACGGAGTTGTAACTATAAATGGAAGTAAGAACCCAGTTGATTCAGGAGAAATATTTAAGCTATACGTTAACATTCCATCAATATCGTACTTTAATCCTATTCTTTACAATGGATATTCATTCAGTATTCGCGCAGTTTGTGCGAACTCTATCGGAGTAAACATTGCTGGATTCACATGTGGTCAGGAGTTTAGTGCCCCAGTTAATTATATTTCTTCACAACAGGAGATTCCTACGATAATTACAAATCCTATATATTACAAACAGGATGTAGCATTCGTAGTTACAGTGTATGATCCATCTGGTGTTGCGATAGGGACTTCACAGACTATCGTCTCTGTTAATCCAAAACCGTTCTCTTTTTAAGCTTCCATTTTTGGCGAATTTCTTTGTTGTCTTCACTTGCTCGCGCCTAAGCGGTCTAGTTGTACGTCTCTGCGCTCGCAAGCTCGACGCCTCGAACTTCATCCAAAACTGAAAGCCAAAAGACTCATACTTAACAATTCTTAAAGAGCGACGCCGTAAGCGTCGCTCTTTAAGAATTACCATGCTTGCTACAGGGGGATTTATATGCTAGTATTGCAGAACCCTCTGTAATCCGTGTTTCTCCGTAAGTTTGTAGAGAAAATCTATACATTTACGCATCTACACGAGATATTCAGTCGGCCGTATAAGGATTTATGTATTGGGTTTTCTAAAACCTAGTCCCAAGTCCCTAAAACCTAAACATTCATGGCAAAAACATCAACAATTGCTCGTAGTCGAAAGACACCAAAATTCTCATCAAGAATTGTTAATCGTTGTTTTAAGTGTGGTCGAAAGCGAGGATTCATGCGTGATTTCGGACTATGCCGAACATGTTTCCGTGAACTTGCAAATGAAGGAATGATTCCGGGGATAAAGAAAGCGTCTTGGTAATCTAAGAAAATATATTTATGGACACACTAGCAAACATGCTTATAGCAATTAAGAACGCCGGCCTCGTAAAAAAGGCAAGTGTTACTATGCCTGCTTCTAAATTAAAGACTGCCGTGCTTTCACTTCTTAAGGATGAAGGATATATAAAGACATATCATGTACTTGATGGTACAAAGCCTACAGTTGAAATAGTTCTTGAGTACAAGGGTGGACTTCCACGAGTACACGATGTAGCGAGAGTATCTAAGCCATCAAAGCGTGTATACACTGGTGTAAAAGAAATTACTCCTACAAAGTATGGTCACGGCATGGCAGTGCTTTCAACTCCAAAAGGAATCATGACTGACAAGCAGGCTAGAAAGGAAATGGTCGGTGGAGAAATTTTATTCACAATTTGGTAATAATAAACGTATGTCAAGAATTGGAAAACAACAATTGAATATTCCATCAGGCGTCGAAGTTACTTTCGATGCGCATGCTGTACGTGTAAAAGGTCCAAAGGGTGAAATAACTCGTGATCTTCGCGATGACATCACTTTTAAGAATGAAAATAATATTATCTCATCTACTCCACGAAGAAATGATAAGTTCTCTCGCGCATTGTGGGGAACATATATGTCTCATGTAAAGAACATGATTAACGGTGTTACTACTCCATTTGAAAAGAAACTTCTTGTAGAAGGTGTCGGTTTTAGATGGGAAGTTAAGGGAACAGATTTACAGCTATCGCTTGGATTTTCTCACCCAGTTGTTATGGCGATTCCAAAAGGTTTAACTGTAACTACAGAAAAGAGTGCGCTTACTATTTCTGGTATTGATAAAGAAATGGTTGGACTATTTGCGAACCGAGTACGTCAGATGAAGAAACCAGAACCGTATAAGGGTAAGGGTATTCGTTATAGCGATGAAGTTATACGAAGAAAGCAAGGCAAGAAGTCTGCATAATCTTCTATATTTATTATTATGAAAACAAACATCAAAACAGAAAAGAGAGCGCGCCTACACAAAAAGATTCGTAGTCGTGTTTCTGGTACTGCAGAACGTCCGAGACTTGCGGTATTTCGTTCTAATCGTTATATGTACGCACAGCTTATCGACGATGTACGTGGTGTAACACTTGCTTCAGCATCAGACATTGCACTAGAGGATAAAGTTACAAAAGTAGAACGAGCAAAAACAGTTGGAAAGAATCTAGCAACAGAAGCAAAGAAAAACAAAATTACTAATGTGGTTTTTGATAGAGGAGGATTCTCATACCGTGGTCGAGTACGAGCTCTTGCTGATTCAGCGCGTGAGGCCGGACTAATATTTTAAAATATATGACAGACGAAATTAAAAAAGAAGAAGTAATCACACCAGTAGCCGATACTATCGTTGAGACTGGAAATGTGGCTGTAGCTATAGAAAGACAAGAGCGTGTTGTGCGTGGAGCACGTGGCGGTCAGCAAGCAGGACGTGGAGGGAAAGGAGGCCGTGGAGGAGGACGCCCTCGTGCACCACGAGAAAAGCCTGAATTTGATTCCAAGACTATCAGTATTCGTCGTGTGACTCGTGTGGTCTCCGGTGGACGCAGATTTACACTTTCTGTTGCACTCGTTGCAGGAGATAGAAATGGACGCATCGGACTTGGAACTGGAAAGGCGCTTGATACTCAAGTCGCTATCGAAAAAGCTCTTAAGTCTGCAAAAAGAAATATGATTCGTATTAAACTTTCAAAAACAAAATCTCTTTTGCATGATATTGAAGCGAAATTCAATTCTTCACAAGTGATGATAATGCCGAATCGTGGACGCGGACTTATCGCTGGATCTTCTGCTCGTACAATACTTTCGCTTGCTGGATTGTCTGATGTAACTGCGAAGTTTTATTCAGGTTCAAAGAATAAACTTAACAACGCTCGTGCGACTATGAAAGCTCTTGAACAGGTGGCGTATGCTCACGGTGAAGAGCCAGTAGCTGTTGCAAAGATTCCTGAACCCGTGGTTGAGGGAGCTAAAGGAATGTAATTTGTATTTACTAAAAACTGGAAACTGAAAACTAACAACTACCCATATGCAAACACATGAAATAAGACGCGTACACGCGAATAAAAAAAGTAAACTCGTTGCCCGTGGGGGTAAGCGCGGTAAAACTGCTGGTCGTGGAGGGAAAGGCCAAACTGCTCGCGCTGGTAACAAGCGTCGTCCTGCGATGCGAGATATTATAAAGAAGCTTCCAAAATTGCGAGGTCATGGAAAGAATCGTGCAAAGTCTGTATTTTATAGAGGGCCTGAGGCTGTGGTGAACGTTCAAGCGTTAAATGTTTTTAATGCAGGGGACGTCGTTACTCCTACATCACTTGTTGCAAAGGGATTAATTTCTCACGTGTTCGGTAAGCATCCAAAAGTAAAGATTCTTGGAACTGGTGAAATAACTGTAGCGATAAAGTTAGAAGGGTGTACAGTTTCAGGTTCTGCAAAAGAGAAAATAGAAAAAGCAGGAGGTAGTGTTTCTATCACAATGAAAGATAATCCAAACAAGGAAGCTCAGGTAAAGAAGGACGCTGACAAGAAGGTAAAAGCTGATGCAAAAGCTGCAATTAAGGCCGCAAAACCAAAGGAGAAGAAGGAAAAGAAGCAGTAATTCGTAAGGTAAATAACATGTTACACTAGCTATATTTATGAACACAATCAAGGCTATTTTTTCTGACCGACAGCTACGCAACCGAATATTATTCGTTGTCGGTATTTTAGTTATTACACGTATACTTGCTGTGATTCCTATCCCTGGAGTTGATGCTTCGAATATGGCTCAATTTCTTGAGAATAATAGTTTCTTCGGACTACTTAACATTTTTGCAGGAGGAGGTATCGCATCATTTTCTATCGTGATGCTTGGAGTTGGTCCATATATTACGTCATCTATCATCATGCAACTTATGACGATACTTTCACCGAGACTAAAAGAAATGTATCAAGAAGAAGGAGATGCTGGACGAAAGAGATTTGTACAATACGGCAGACTTCTGACTCTTCCTTTTGCTGTGCTTCAAGGGTTCGCACTTATCACACTTCTTATTCGTCAAAATGTTATTCCAGAACTTTCAACTAGTATTTTTGTAACAAACATTATTATCGTGTCTGCAGGAACGATGCTTATGATGTGGCTAGGTGAACAAATAAATGAACGTGGTATTGGAAACGGAGTGTCGCTTATTATTTTTGCAGGCATAGTCGCAGCGCTTCCACAAAGCATTAGTCAGTTTTTCTTTACGTTTGATGTCTCACAAATTCCTATGATAGTTGGGCTTCTAGTTTTGTCGCTTGTAGTTATCGGTGGAGTTGTTTATGTTACAGAAGCAGAGCGTCCAGTTCCTGTTACTTATGCTCGGCAGTCTCGCGTGGGAGGAGGGGCGACACTTGGTCATCAGACATATTTACCACTTCGTCTTAATCAAGCAGGAGTTGTACCGATTATTTTTGCTATTTCAATTCTACTTTTCCCTCAACTAATTGGACAATTACTTGCGACATCGTCCCAAGACTCTCTTCGTTCTATAGCATCTACTATCAATTCACTTCTTGCCAATCAATGGATTTACGGAGGAGTTTACTTCTTATTGGTCGTATCATTTACATATTTCTATACAGCAGTGATGTTTGATCCTGAAAAAACCGCGGATAATCTTCAAAAGAATGGCGCATTCGTTCCAGGATTTAGACCGGGCACAGCAACAGCAGAATACATTGGTTATGTTCTGGCGAGAGTTACATTATTTGGTGCAGTATTCTTAGGTCTCGTTGCTGTGCTTCCAGTTGCAGTACAAGCGATTACTGGATTAACTGCAATACAAGTTGGGGGAACATCACTTCTAATTGTGGTCTCTGTAGTACTTGATCTTATCAAGAAGATTGACGCACAGTTGTCTATGCGTGAGTACTAATTTTACTTAATAGAGACAATGGGAGGTGTATACTTTCTATAATGGAAGAAATAAAAACAATTACCCTCGATGTTGACATACAAAAGCAAACTAGCACTCAATCAGGATCTATAGTAAGTACTAGTTTCTGGGTAGAAGAGTTTGTTTTTCAGAGAAAATTAC
The DNA here is from genome assembly GCA_943354975.1 of Candidatus Nomurabacteria bacterium. Lineage (GTDB taxonomy): Bacteria > Patescibacteriota > Minisyncoccia > Phycocordibacterales > UBA5272 > UBA11704. The sequence continues at coordinate 16,450 of CALRDS010000009.1, forward strand.
GTAGCGTTGCATTTTTTATTATAGGTGGGTTTTCGCTGGTGTTTTTTTGGAGGACTTTTGGAATGGGATTGTCTAGTATAGCTCCTGCTTTTTCTGTGTTTATAATACTTCGTTTTATTGACTTACGGTTGTTCTCTAATAAAAGAGACATTCTTACTCTTTCTAACCGAACTTTGTTTGTCCATTATTGTTTAACAATAATAAGATTACCAGTCTATTTTTTGATTGGGTTTCTTTTACCTTCAATTCGTGCAATTCGTGAAATAGGTTTGGACACGGGAGTACTTATTATACTACCCTTTCTTTTATCTATCTTTTTTATAGACGTCAGTATTATTTTTATTAAAAACAAAATAATTAAACCAGTCTGTATTATCGTACTAATATCTATGTTCTGTTTTGCGTACTGGGTGGTTTCTGCTCCCGGTAGATTTTTTTCTTTCATTAATCCGAACGCTCTCAAAAAAAATATAACAAGTACAAGCAGTGATACAGCAGTCCCCGACTTATCGTATTTGAGCTACCATACCTGGAAAAGGTTGCCTCTCTTAAGACAAGACCCCTCGATTGATTCTGTAGATAACAACGAAAAGGACCACATTTTTTTCTTTGCAGGTATCCAGACAGGATATGAGGTCGTCATATTTGATTCAAATCATAATATAGTTGGAGAAGGGATCACAGAAAACGTTATTTTCCCTAAAAATGGAATCTTCTCAGCCTTACCAGAAGGATGGAATTGGCCAACTCATTCAAAGGTTATCTTTAAGAGGCCTCTAGTAGAAAATGAAATATTAACAGTCGCACTCTATGATATGTCTTATAAATATAAAAATGAAAGACAAGAAAGAGGGTGGTATAGAAATGCTAAAAATGAGAGAGTTAGCTACACCATAACTGTAATTAATAAGGAAAATGAAAAGCAGAAAAACGAACAGCAGGCAAAGCAGGCTATGCTTAATAGCTTAAGAATAAAAAAATTTGACTTTACTTCCGGTAGTAATAATGCACAAATAAGGATTTCTGTTCCGTTCGATATTCACTATTTATTTGAACAATCAGGAGGTTGGCTTGTCTTTTTCGATGTGTTAAATAAGTACATAGGAGACAAGGTTTCTGTTCATTTTCGACCTAGTTGGGGAATGAGTCGGTTTAGATATACAGACAAATTAAATGATTCTACAATAGTAGAAGCTGATTTAAAGTATCTTAAATATATTAAATGCGCACAGGACCAGGGTAAATCTCTGCTGTATATAGAAAAAATAACTAAGATGTACCAGACTGACTTTCAAGGCTTAAAGAGTAAATTCGGTAATTCTGCTTTTTGGAATAGTAATTTTACCATAAAAGATAGAGATAGTGCATATGAAACTATTAAATATAATATATTTAATAGTTTTGATCTGAGTAGTATCAAATTAGATGAAAAACAATTTAGTGAATGCTTGTCTAGTACTATGTTGCGGTCGTCTGATTACTTTGAACCGGGAGAGTTACGTAGTGATTCATATTTAAATTTTGAGCACCAATTTATTATCATAAACAATGAAATTACAGTAAAAGGAGTGAAAGGATCTTTTGGAGAAATTACTGAAGATGATATAAAGAATGCTCTGGATTCGATCTCTAGATAACTCTCTATTTTATATACTAAAGTCGCGATTTAATATATTTATGATAGTATAAAGCGATGCAAAAGGAATTTTTTATCATTATTGGTCGCTCTGGAAGTGGGAAAGGAACTCAGGCAGAAATGCTTCAAAAAGTACTAGAATCTAAAGGTGTCGAAACTGTGGTCCATATAACCACAGGGGGTACTTTTCGTGAGTTTATAACAGGTGACTCTTATAGTGCAAAGACTGCTAAAGAAATCACAAATTCCGGAGGACTACTGCCAGAATTTTTGGCTGTATGGAATTGGTCCAACATATTTATAAATACTATAAAAGGAAATGAAACTATTATTTTGGATGGTGCTCCTAGAAAGATGGTTGAAGTCGAACCACTTCACAGTGCAATACACTTTTATGGGTATAATCATGCAACCGTTATTTATGTTAATGTTAGTGAAAGATGGGCTCTTGAAAGGTTGGTAGGACGTAATCGTGAGGATGATAAAAATCCAGATGATGCAAAGAAAAAGATGCAGTGGTTTGAAGAGGATGTACTTCCAGTACTTGATATGTATTCTCGTGACCCACGTTATAAGTATCTTCATATAAACGGTGAACAAACCATAGAAGAAGTACATAAAGAAATAATAGAAAAACTAGGATGAAGTATGATATAAAATTAAAAACTGAACATGATATAAAAATTTTGCGTGAAAGTGGAAAGAGACTTGCTAGTGTTTTGAAAGCAGTTACAAAAGAAGTAAAGCCAGGTGTGACTACTGGTTATTTAAATGATTTTGTACACGACATGATAGTTGGTATGGGAGATATTCCATCTTTTTTAAAGTATCAACCTTTTGGGGCTCATCATCCATATCCTGGGAGTATTTGTATATCAGTAAATGATGAAGTGGTACACGGAATAGGAGGAAATAGAGTTTTAAAAGAAGGGGATATTGTAGGGCTTGATGGCGGAGTAACTCACAGGGGGATGATATCGGATTCTGCTGTTACAGTTGCGGTGGGGAAAATTTCAAAAGAAGATGAAGAATTAATGCGAGTAACAAAAGAGGCTTTAATGGCTGGGATAAAAGCAGCTGT
>CALRDS010000010.1 GCA_943354975.1 Candidatus Nomurabacteria bacterium
ACATAAGTTGTAGCTTTTGTTTTTGTTGTGAATTTAACAATTTCACCCTTAAACGTTCCGTACTGGTTTTGCATCACAGCGCGACAGTAGTATGTGTTTCCGACTTTAAGATTTGCAAGCACGTTTGAAAATGGTGCAGTTGCAGATGAACCAATTGCAGCAGAAGCTGTTGATCGTCCAAGGTTTGAAGTTTCTCCATACTCGAACCACCCAGTTGATTGGGCTCCTTTGGCGATTAATCCAATTCCATTACAACGTCCACTTGTTGTAGTAACTTCTGTAACAACACTAGTGATTACATTGTTAAACGCAATTGTCGGAGCTGGTGTATACGGAACATAAGAGTTTCCGTAGTAGCATGTTTGATTTACAGGAACACTTGTACCATTCGCACAAATCTTATACTGATATGAGCACACAGAAGAAGATGGAAGAGTGGTTCCGTCCCAACATGTCTGATAAGTTACAGGGTAATTATAATTATTATTGTAGTAAGGAATATTACCGTAAGTAATTGGACATAGGTATGAATATGCAACCACAGTTCCATTAGAACAAGTATATTGCTGATTTATAACGTTTGTCGTACAAGTACCATTTGAGAAAAATGTTCCCGCTGGACAACTAATAGGAGCCTGACATACACCATTTACAAGTGATGAGCCTGCAGGACATTGAGTGGTATTGATTACACAAACTCCGTTTGTTAAAGTTGTTCCGGCTGGACACTGAGTTACTCCATTTCCAACACACACTCCGTTTGTGAGCACTGTACCTGCTGGACAATTTATTGGCGCTTGGCAAACACCATTTACAAGTGATGAGCCTGCAGGACATTGAGTTGCGTTGATTACACACACACCGTTTGTAAGAGTAGTTCCTGCTGGACATTGAGATCCATTGATCTGGCATACTCCATTGACTAGTGTTGAGCCTGCAGGACATTGAGTGTTATTAACTTGGCAAACACCGTTAACAAGAGTAGTTCCGTTTGGACACTGTGTGTTATTTATTTGGCATGTACCGTTAACAAGAGTTGTGCCATTGGGGCATTGTGTAGTGTTCACTTGGCAAACACCGTTAACAAGAGTAGTTCCGTTTGGACACTGTGTGTTTGGCTGACAAATATTATTGATTAATGCTTGACCTGTAGGACACTGTGTAGAAGGTACACAGACATTATTGATAAGTGCCTGACCAGAAGGGCATTGTGTGTTTGGAGTTGTTATAGGAATAGTTGGTGTGTATGGAACATATCCAGTCCAACTTGTTGATGGATAGTAAAGTCCACCTCCATAACCAGTTCCAATTGCTCCGTAAAAACTACCTCCGTATGTTGTTGGGTAGACAGAACCAGTAGATCCATAAAATGAAGAAGTGTAGTCTGTAGACCCGTAACTTGGTGTGTAAGAATATCCAGGAGTGTATGAATACCCTGTTGTTGAATTATATACATTCTCATATGTTGGAGAACCACTGTAAACATTTTGATATGTAGGTGAACCAGAGTATACGTTTTCGTAAGTTGGAGAACCACTATATACGTTTTGATATGTTGGAGAGTCCGAATAAACATTTTCATATGTAGGAGAACCGCTGTAAACATTTTGATATGTTGGTGAACCTGAGTAAACGTTTTCGTATGTAGGTGATCCACTATAAACATTCTGGTATGTTGGAGAACCAGAGTACACATTCTCATATGTAGGAGAACCACTGTAAACATTTTGATATGTTGGTGAACCTGAGTAAACGTTTTCGTAAGTTGGAGAACCACTATACACGTTCTGATAAGTCGGTGATCCCGAATAAACATTTTCATATGTTGGGGAACCACTATAAACATTCTCATATGTTTGAGAACCTGAATACACATTTTCGAAAATTTGATACTCACCATCAGCAAAAACAGAAAGACCACTGGATGTACATACCAGTGTTATTGCAAAAAAAGTTGTTACTGTTTTTAAAATTATTGATTTCATTTGATGAATAAGGAATTTTTTATATTTTAATATCACCCCTATATTGAGAGTATTATACTACCTTTACTTATTTTTGTCAAGCAAAAGAAAAACGCCATCGGGTTGGGACCGCGATGGCGTCGGAAACAGGTTTTGGGCTTGGGAAGCCCTAGACCTTTACTTACTTGCGCAGGGTTGCCACGTCCCTGCTTACGGTGTCGGCGAGCTTGGCATGTTGCTCGTCCTTCCACCCATCGCAGTTCTGGCCCGGTTTCAGGTCCTTTTTGGCGATCGTCGTCACTGAGACGCCGTGTGCGAGGACCTTCAGTGGATCGGACTTCAGCCGGAGTGACCCGTCCGACATCCAGTTGCAGTGCGTGGGAACGCCTGCGGGAGAGGCATGGGCAACCTGTTGGACGGGTGCTTGTGCCTTCGGTTGCGCCGCTGGTACTTGCGCCTTCGGCTGTTGTGCTGGTGCCGCCTTACTGGCTTGGGGAGTGGGACTCCCCGCGACCGTGCACTGTTGCTTGCATGCACCGCCGGAGGCGACGAGCGTCTTGGCTTGCTTTTCCACTTCGGCCGCGACCTGCTTGCCGACGTCACCGACGGACTTCTTTACGGCTTCGTCGAGACCCGTGACGTTCTTCGCGTCGATTTCCGGCTCGTAGTCCTTGAGCGCGGCGGCGATGGTGGTGTCCACTGTTTCCTTTGTGGGAACAGCTTTCAACTTCATGTCGACTTGGTTTGTCCAAGCTACGAGTCCATCATAGCCCTTGTCCTTCTTGAGCATGACCGCGAAGTCACTGGCTTCCATCTTGTCCTTCATCGCCAGGCCCAGCATCGCGCCGATGCCAATGGCAAGGCCGAGCGCGACGAGCGCGATGACGCCCGGCCAGGTCTTCGGTTCCGCGGGGCGCGGAACCAGATCCTTGACGGCATAAAACCTGCCGTCATGTGCCTCCACATGAGGGCCTGCGTCTTGGGGGATTTCGGCCACCGTCGCGTAGCTGACACGGCGAGGTTGAGGTTGTTGCGGGGGGTTGGCTTGCGCCATGGTATCACCTCTTTCGATAAATAAAACGGTTTGACAACGAATTTGGGGTTTGGAAAATAAATTCCTAAGACACCCCTACAGTATTAGAGTATACACTATAAAAATTGAAATGTCAAGGGTGATTTTATAAAATAAAAAGCCCTCCACCTTGCGGTTTTGGGCTATATTTTGAAGCTTGTCCCCTCTGCGGAGGACTTGGGAGGACTTAGACCGTTTTAATGCGGTCTTTCCACTCCTGACATGTTTCGCCAGGCTCGGACGGAACAACTTTCCACTGCGGGTTGTTCGGATCCGGGACTGAAACGGCCACTACCGGGGAACCCGGGGATTCCCTGAGCATGCAGGCGCGAATCTTCCCGTCGGAGGCAGGCTTTGGGGCTTCTGCCACCTGCTGGGAGTAACCCCTCTTGGTGGCAAGACCGGCGACTGCGGCGCACTGTGCCTCGGTCAACCCTTTCAGGTCCTGAAGGTCCGGGCGTCCGTCGATGTCGCAATCCGAGGGTACCCGGACCGTACGCGGAGCTTGATTACCTCCGCCAAACGATTGCTGTTGCCCGTAGCCTTGCTGTCCAGCAAATACTGCCGGGCGCTCATTGCCGTCGTTCACCCAGTTCGGGTCACAACCGAAATCGGTTGCTCCGTAGATGGCGCCGACGACACCGGCACCAGTACGGTTGACAACTTCCTTCCCCTTGCCTAGAAGCTTGTTGATAGCATAAGCTCCGAAGTTTGCGACGCCTGCGTCAAACAGTGCGCTTGCTCCCCGATCCGCCAAACTGCAGCGGACATTTCTGCCGCCGACGTTCGCGATGAACGGCTGGCCGGCACCGAACCCCGTAGGAATCGGCACTTGGTAGCCATTGTATTGCCCGTAAGAAACCGTGTTGGGTGCCGGAACATAGCACCCGAGCCTGGAATCAAACATCCGGGGCGGTCCAGCCCCTTGCATCGGGAGGCACTGCGCGAGGGTGGTGGCGCTGAAAGAAATCAGCAAACCGGCCATGAGAAACTTGAGGATCTGGGTCATGATGACCTCCGTGGTTGTAAAACGACAATCTTTCGGCCGGGAGGATTCCCAACCTAAAAAGTATGTATATAGTATACACGAAAATGGACTTTTGTCAAGGGGTATTGATTGTCTTTATAAATAAGACTAGAATACCCCTGAATCCCAAATAACCCCTATTTCCTGGAGTTTTTCATGGAAAATTCTGTTTCGAAAGACGATTCTGTTCATGCAATGTCAAAAGGAGTATTTCTCTGCCAACCCAAGGAGGGTTTTCCTAGAGATTTTCAATGGACTAAGGCAAACTTCGTCTCCCACAAAAGAAGACTCTGCGTGACATGTCCTAAATGCCTAAGGGAACTGGAAAAATCCTTCCCGATCAAGCCCCATGAACAAAAAAGAAAGGATCGGTGGCTAAAGAAAAAAGCTGCTAAGGATGCGAAACCAAAAAATGTGGCTCCGGTTAAAGAAGGGAGCGCTCAGCGAGTCGAACTTATGACTCCCCCAATCCACAAAAAGGAATGGTGCACCCCGGTGCTACCGATTCCGATATTTTCGGAATTGAGAACCGTGTCCATACGCGGCAAAGACAATTCTAATGCCGACCCCGTACCGTCACCTGAACCTGCCCCACCACCTGTAACTAAGCCCAGAGAAATCACCCTGCCCCCTGTCCAGAAAACTTTTCTGTCGCGGAAACAATATTTCGGAGTGGATGTTTCTATTGGGACTTCTTCACCTGAAATAAATAGCGAATGAATATTTCCCTCCTGCGCACCTAACCCGTGCGCAGATTTATTTTTAATCATATCCACTAATATCTAATGTCTAATGTCTGTATACTGTTGCTATGACTATTACTTTTGATGATGCACTACAGAATCATGCGCTGGATGATTTGCGAAAAGATGAAGAGGAAGCGCTGGTAAAACTTTTATCAGATAAATATGGACTGCCATATATCGACTTGCGTGGGACAGCACCAGAGCCTGATGCAATGCAACTGATGAAAGAAACTGATGCACGTGAAGCAGGACTAGTTCCATTTAAAGTTGTGGGTCAGAAGTTATATATAGCAACTCTATCACCGGACAATGCAAGAATGGAAGATTTGTTACGACCATTTGAAGCAAAGGGAATGACAATACTTTTATTTTTATGTTCACATGCTTCTCTTGAACATGTGCTATCCCGATATGCAGATCTTACACAAAGTTCAAAAGTAGAAAGTGGAATGCTTGAATTAACACCAGAGAAAATGAAAACTTTGATGGCGAGTTTTCAAGATATTGAAGAATTAAAAAAAGTTTTTGATGAACTTATTAATTCTCAAGTACTTTATAAAACTACAAGAATGATTGAAATGATTGTCGCTGGAGCAATAAAGTTCGACGCCAGTGATATACATATTGAGCCGGAAGAGAAATCTGTGCGCTTGCGTTACAGATTAAACGGAGTGCTCGAAGATGTTGCTTTTTTTGATTTCGGCGCTCTAAAAAATATAACTAGTAGATTGAAATTACTCGCTGGATTAAAACTTTCTACTAGTGCAAATGCACAAGATGGAAGATTTAGTATTAACTTAGGAGAGGTGGAGGTGGAGGTGCGTGTCTCTGTAATACCAGGGAATTACGGGGAGAGCTTTGTGATGAGATTACTCGACCCGAGACACTCAGTTTCTAACTTAGATAATATCGCCTTCCCCGCGAAACTGCGCGAACTTATTGACCAATGTTTGAGTAGGCCAAATGGAGTGATACTTACAACTGGTCCAACTGGAAGTGGAAAGACCACGACGCTGTACGCATTCTTACACAAAGTTTATAGCACTGAAATAAAGATTATTACAATTGAAGATCCTGTCGAATATCACTTGGAAGGAATCACTCAGACTCAGGTGGATGTGAAAAAAGATTATACTTTCTTGTCTGGACTTCGCGCAGCACTACGCCAAGATCCAGATATTATAATGATTGGTGAAATACGTGATGAGGATACTGCAAAGGTTGCGATAAATGCAGCACTCACTGGACACTTGGTGTTCTCTACACTTCACACCAACAACGCGGCAGGAACTATTCCGAGACTAATAGACTTGGGAGTTAATCCAAAAGTTATTGCGGGGGCTCTTTCACTTGCTCTTGCACAACGTCTCGTAAGAACTCTTTGTCCAACATGTAAACAAACTTATATAACTCCTGAAAAAGAAGCGCGCACTATAACAAATATATTGGGTGCGATGAAAACATCTGGCAAAGAAGATTCTATGATGGGACATATTCCTGAAACGACATACAATTTATTCAAAGCAGTTGGGTGTCCTAAGTGCGATAACACTGGATACATCAGTCGTATTGGAATATTCGAAGCAATAAAGATGAATGCAGATATCGAAAAGATTTTGATTACAAATCCTAGCGAAAGAGAGATAGCGCTAGCTGCTCAAAATCAAGGAATTCCAACGCTTCGCGAGGATGCTATAATCAAAGTGTTAGACGGGGTAACTTCATTTGACGAAGTGGCTCGAGTTGTTGATTTGTATGGAGAGTAAAAGTCGTTGAAAGTTTAGAAGGTCCATAAAGTCAAAAGTGGACACGAACTCGTGCCCACTTTACAAACTTTTAACTTTATAGACTTTTGACTCGTCAAAGCGCATAGACCTCTAAGCAACCCCTTGGTGAAGAACGTTCCTACATGAGGATAGGCACAGTACGCAACGAGTGCAACCAGACCGTCCTCCGTATTAGAATGTGGAAATAAATTCCCGATTGTTTAGAGATATATGGGTTCTGACAAAAGTAAAACACTAACGAAAGTGTTTCTGTACAGATTATATCACATATAGAAGATTTGTCAAATGCGTTCCCCTCCCCAATTTTCATGCCTAAAACAGACCCAATTATTGAAATACAAGAGACTCGTCATTTAGATAGTACTCTGCGACCAGAAAAGTTTAATGATTATATTGGTCAGGAAGTTATTAAGAAGAATTTAAATATACTTTTAACTGCAGCAAAGGAGAGAAATGCTCCACCAGAACATATTTTGCTTTATGGACCACCGGGACTTGGAAAAACGACGCTTGCACACTTGATTGCTAAAGAATTAAATGCGAATTTAAAGTTATCGAGCGGGCCTGCGATTATGAAGGTCGGCGATTTAGCTGCAATACTCACAAACTTAAGTCCTGGAGATATTTTATTTATTGATGAAATACACAGACTAAACAAAATGATTGAAGAAGTGCTTTACCCTGCTATGGAGTCCGGTAAATTAGATATTATTATAGGCAAAGGCCCGTCGGCCAGAACAATACAGTTAGATCTCCCACCATTTACACTCATTGGTGCAACTACACGTATATCACTTCTGTCTTCCCCTCTTCGTTCACGATTCTCCGGTGGAGTTTATCGTCTCCAATACTATACAGAAGATGAAATATCAACGATTGTAAAAAATAGTGCCAAAATTTTAGGAACAATTATTCCACATGATGCCTCTCTTGAGATTGCAAAGCGTTCGCGCTTTACTCCACGTATCGCGAATTATTATTTAAAGCGCGCACGTGATTATGCTCAAGTACACAAAGCAGAAATAGATAAAGATGTTGTTGATTTGTCACTTAAACTTCTCGAGATAGATGAGTTCGGATTAGGTGTAGCAGAGAGAATGATACTCGAGGCGCTAGTAAATATGTTTAATGGTGGTCCAATCGGATTAAATACATTAGCTGCGGCAACTGGTGAAGAAGAAGCCACTATTGAAGATGTAACAGAACCATACCTAATACAAATCGGAATGCTTGAACGTACACCGCGAGGAAGAAAGGCCACAGAAAAAGCTGTGCGGCATTTTAAAAAATAGATATGAATTCTGTTCGTATACTTGGCATTGACCCTGGGTTTGATAGGTTAGGAATTTGTATATTAGATAAAAAAAATGGAAAGGAAAATTTAGTTTATTCTACTTGTATAGAAACTTCGAAAAAAGATTCTTTTGAAAAACGATTAATGTTTATTGGAAAAGGATTAGAGATTATTTTAAAAAAATATAAACCAAATGAACTCGCTATTGAAACAATATTTTTTACAAAAAATCAAAAGACTGTAATAAATGTGGCCGAAGTTCGTGGGGTTTGCCTTTATCTTTGTCATAAACATGGACTATCTATTCATGAATATTCTCCTCCTCAAATAAAAGTGGCAATCGGAGGCCATGGAAAATCTACAAAAGCAGACATTGCTCATATGATTCCAAAAATACTTGGAATAAAAATAAGTGGAGATCTCTTGGACGACGAATTAGATGCTATTGCTACAGCTCTAACACATAGTGCTCACAGAAAAATAAGTCAATGGAAATAGATATCTAGTCTATAAATTTAATTGCTTTTAACCTCCTGTTTATAAATACTTGCAAGGATTTTAATAAGGTGTTATCTTTCCATACAACAAGTAAATAATTCTATGCTTATCGAAGAAGACACAAAACAAGCGGTCGAAATAAATCCAGATGCTCTTGAGGCGGTTTTTGATGAGATTTTAGTGGAAGAAGAAGTGATTGTTTTTACAGCAGATGATGAACAGCCAGATGAAATAGACGTCGCTTTTCAAGCAAATGACGAAGGTTACTGGTAGAAAAATCCCCCGTTCGGGGGATTTTTCTACTCAACAACTATCTTTACAAATCTTTTCTTCCCTACCTTTAAAGTCATATTCTTAGCTTTTTCTTTTGGGTCAGTTATTTCATTTCCATCCATACCAGCCACAGCTTTATTGTTAACTAATCTTCGCCATTCTGTTTTTGAAGAAACTATACCATTTTCTATTAACAGTACAGATATCTCCGTATCGCTTGTTGTTTTTATTTCCAATATGTCCTCTGGGGCTTTTCCTTTCTGAAATGTCTCTACCCAAGAATTCTTTGCAAGGGCTGCTTCTTTTTCTGTATGATACAAAGTTACTAGTTCATTTGCTAGGCGCATTTTTATATCTCGTGGATTTACTCCCCCTTTCATATCCTTTTCAATCTTTGCAATTTCTTTAAGCGAAACATCTGTACAAAGAGTAAAGTATTTGATAATCATGCTGTCGTTAATCGCCATTATCTTCCCGAACATATCAAACGGCTCATCTACTACCGTGATCACATTTCCCCAACTAGTTGCCATTTTTCTTCCATCTGTTCCTTCGAGCATAGTCCCCACCATTATGTTTTGTTTTTGTTGTCCAAAATATTCTTGCATTGTACGACCGGCTTTTAAATTAAAAAGCTGATCAAATCCACCAAGTTCAACATCTGCCTTTATAGCAACAGAATCATATCCTTGCATCATTGGGTATAAAAACTCTCGCAGGGAAATCTCAACCCCTTTATCATATCTATCCTTAAAATTTCTTCGCGCGAGCATTTGTTGTACAGAAAAACAGTCTGCCATCTTAACAACGTCACTAAAAGAAAGTTTGGAAAGCCAGTCATTATTATAAACAAACTCAGTTTTTGATATGTCTATTATTTTCCCAATTTGATTTTTATAATCTTTTATATTTTCATCAATTTGAATGCGGGTAAGCATTGGCCTTTTTTCTGTTTTATCTGAAGCGTCTCCAATTTGAGCAGTGAAATCTCCAATAACAAGTACGGCTTGGTGTCCAAGTTTTTGAAACTCTCTCAATTTACGAAGAGGTATAGCTCTACCTAAATGTATCTTCGGCCCGGTTGGGTCAATACCAAGCTTTATTCTTAGTGGTATTCCTGAAAGGAGCTTTTCTTTTAATTCTTCTTTAACAAAAACGTCCTCCACCCCTCGGGTAAGTAACTCCTCTATCTTTCCCTTCTCTGTTTTAACTTTCTCCATACAGACAATACTACCATATTTAATACGCTAAATAATAGTTAAAATACATACAAAATAAACACAGCTTAATCCTATCTTCTATAGGTACGCGCATGTTAACATTGATATATGTACTCCTCTCATACGAGTTCTTCTTCGTCAAGCAGAAGAATCCGCAATAGAAATAGATTATTTAAGGAATTTCTACTTTTAATTCTTTCTTTGGGTGTTGTGGCTTTTGCTTTAGTTGCTGTTTGGATGGCAAATATAGAGTTGCCGGATTTTAATAACTTTGAAAACAGAACTGTGTCGAATTCTACAAAAATATATGATCGTACAGGAAAAATCGTCTTATATAATATTCACGACAACGTAAGAAGAACAGAAGTCCCTTTGGAAGATATGAGCCCTTATCTGCGTCAAGCCACAATTTCAATAGAAGACGCTCATTTTTATGAACATTATGGGTTTCGTCCAACTTCTTTTATTAGAGCAACCCTAGCAAATATCGTAAGTGGAGGCTTTTCACAAGGAGGGTCAACCATCGACCAGCAAATTGTAAAAAACGCGCTACTTACGCGAGAAAAGACTATAACTAGAAAACTTAAGGAAATAATTTTATCTTTGAAGCTTGATAAGGAGCTTCCGAAAGATACAATACTTCAAATATATTTAAATGAAAGTCCCTACGGTGGAACTATTTATGGTGTTGAGGAGGCGTGTCTTTCATATTTCGGAAAACACGCAAAAGATGTAACACTAACAGAGGCTGCATATATCGCAGCCCTTCCTCAATCTCCAACTTATTATTCTCCATACGGGAAACATCGTGAGGAATTAGAAAAAAGAAAGAACTTGGTTCTAGAAAGAATGTACGAGCTCGGGTATATAACTGAATCTGAGAGAAATATGTCGCAAGGAGAATATACTACTTTTGAAAAAGATGTAACAAATAGTGGGAAAGCCCTTCACTTTGTTATGTATATACGTGAATATTTAGAAGAGAAGTATGGAGCGGAGGTTGTTTTGAATGGAGGGCTTAAGGTCGTAACCACTATTGATTATGAATTGCAGAAAAAATTAGAAGAAATAGTAAAAGATGGGGCGATTGAAAACGAAAGAAAATTTAATGCGACAAATGCAGCTGCTGTTGCTATAGATCCAAAAAATGGACAACTACTTTCAATGGTTGGATCAAGAGACTTTTTTGATACAAAGATTCCAGGCCAGTACAATATCACCACAGCTCTTCGTCAGCCAGGATCTTCAATTAAACCAATTATATATGCGGCTGCTTTTAATTTAGGATACACCCCTGAAACTGTTTTATTTGATGTTCCTACTCAATTTAGTTCCAGGTGTGATGCGTATGGAAAACCAAAAGCAGGATCAAAAGATTCTGATTGTTATATGCCAGAGGATTATGATGGTAAATGGAGAGGGCCGATGACACTGCGTGATGCCCTTGCCCAATCAATAAACGTACCTGCTGTTAAATTACTTTATCTAACTGGGATCGGTAAGGCTATAGAGCTTGCTAGACAAATGGGGTTGTCCACTTTAACGGACCCAGATAGATACGGGCTGTCTCTTGTTTTGGGAGGTGGAGAAATAACATTACTTGAGCTAACTAATGCATATGGGGTCTTTGCTAATAATGGAATATATAACAAACCTCAAGGAATATTAGAGGTCCGAGACTCTGATAATAATGTTCTCGAAAAGTTTTCTCTTCAAGAGAAAGAAGTTCTTCCTGAACCAGTCGCCTCTCTTATATCAAGTGTTTTGTCTGACAATGTTGCAAAAATTCCAGGGTACGGGCCGATATCTTCTTCTAACTTCTACTTCAAAGACAGGCCTGTTGCTGCAAAAACAGGAACAACAAATGACTACCGAGATGTTTGGGTTATTGGATATACTCCTTCTGTTGTTTTGGGTATGTGGGGAGGAAATAATGACAATACCCCGATTGATAAGAAGGTCGCTGGGTTTGTATTAGCTCCTATTTGGCATAAAGCCATGCTTGCAGCCATGAAAGGCTCAACAATTGAGTATTTCCCCGAACCTCTTCCAAATACATCGTCTAAACCGATTCTACGCGGAATATATTGCGGGCCAACCGGAGTACGCACAATATTAAATTCGGTTATTAAGGATAATCCTGATGGGTCATATCCAAATAATCCTGAAAGAGACTCTCAGTACGGTTTATGGGAAACTGGAATACAGGATTGGATCGCAGAAAATGGAGTCGCTTGTGCAAACAGTTATTCTCCTCCAACTGAAGATACTTCTGTTTATATTCCTGTGACAAACCCAACTGCAGAAATTCCCACAACAGTGGTGCCGTAGTTAGTTTTTTAAAGTTAACCCTTTTTCTAAAAGAATGGCTTTTATATTTTTTTGAAAAAGTTTATGTTTTAGTGTAGAAGATATGTAAAGAATAATTTCTTTTTTTGATATTACAATAGTTTCCTCCTTTAAGATAATTCCTGTTTTTTCTTTTATATAGTTTATTATTTCGTCTTTATTATCTTTATGTTTTTTTACACTATTTATATATTTATTAAATAGGGATTCGTCCATATGAATTACTTGTTAAGAGGCATGAGTAGGTATGTGAAAGTTATGTCTTGTGTTCCTTTTATAAACATAGGTCTATTTGCTGTAGTGAACATACATTTAATAATATCTCCTTTTATGTGAGGGAGTGCTTCTAGAAAATATTTATTATTGTATTTTACTTCAATATTATCTCCCTCCATTTCACTTTTTAATGTATGTGTGACTTGTCCTACTGCTTCATTTCGGCTATGTAGAGTTACTTTATTGTCTGCAAAAATACACTCTACTTGAGAATACTGCTCATTAAAGAAAGTTGTTAGTGTTAGAGCTTTTTGAATTTCTTCTTTTTCTATACCAACAGTTGTGTTAAATGATTTAGGGAATAGTTGTTTATAATCTGGAAAATTGCCGATAATTGTATGAATTGAAAGGGTTAGGTTTGGAGATGTGATTGATAATATACTTTCATTCATTGAAAGAGTTAGATCTTCTTCCTCTTCATTTATTATTTGTAATATATCCCCTATATGTTTCTGTGGGATAAGTAGGGAACATTCGATTTCACTTTCATTTGTTATTGTTTTTTCTGCTAGTCTATATGAATCTGTTGCTACTGTATAAATAAGGTCATCTTTTGTATATATGTAGACTGAAGCAATTTCTGGTTTTATTTCTGTTGTTGCGGCACAAAAAGATGTTTCTTTTAGAAGAATATTTAATTTATCTTTTGATATTGTTCCTATTGTCTTTCCTTGTTTTGTTAGATTAGGAAACTCTTCATATTTTGTAGTTTTTATTTCTATAATACCTTTTTCTGTTTTTATTGAAAAAGTTCCTTCATTTAATTCACATACAAAAAGTGTGTCTAGAGATTGGAATGTAGAAATAACACGAAGAAGGGTTTCTCCTTGTAATAGACAAAATCCATTTGTTAATCCTTTTACGGGAATACTTTTCTCACAAAAAATTTCTAAGTTAGTAGCTCTTATTGTTAGTAAATGCTTATCTACCTCTATATGAATATCTTGTAGATAATTTTGAGTTTGAGATTTACTTCTAGCTCGAGATACTTGCTGTACTGCTTTTATGAAAACATCTCCCCTGCATTCGAATTTCATAGTAGTTAGTATATATAAAATATGATTATAAGTATAGGTCTGTAGATGATGTGAATAGCTAAAATAACATTGATTTATAAGGACTTTTTTAAATTAAAAATATTTAATCTTTAATTTAAAAAATAAATAATGGGAACAATAAAAACACCAACATTAAACCAATATTAAGATTAGAAAAGATATTCAACTACTATTATAAAGTTATTAACACCTTTATTAACAATTAAACAAGCATCGCGCGGATATCTTCTATTTCTCGAGTTAATTGAGGATTATCTTTCAAAATGCCTTTAATTTTTTCATAAGAGTGAATTACTGTCGTGTGATCCCTCCCTCCCAATCTATCTCCTATCATTGGATAAGAAATATCAAAATCCTCTCGAAGAATATACATAACAATTTGTCTAGGTTTAACAACATCCTTTCTTCTTGTTTTATTGTAGATATAAACATCCGGTATGTGATAGTAGTCAGCTATCATCTTAACTATTTCAGGAATAGATATAGTTTTCTTAGCACGAACACTGTTTTTTAGGAGATTTTTTACATCAAGCAGGGAAACAGCTTGTTGTTTTATTTGAATATGACTCAAAATAGAGGTCATAACGCCCTCTAACTCCCTAATATTTCCTTGAATTGTTTCAGCCACATATTCTAAAACCTCAAGAGGTATTTTATCTCGGTGATCTTTTGTTTTTGATTGTAAAATAGCCAAACGGGACTCAAAAGAAGGAACATTAACATCCACAATCATTCCATGATTAAATCTAGAACGAAGCCTATCCTCTAAACCTACAATTAGATTTGGGTGTTGGTCTGAGGAGAAGATAATTTGCTTATTCATTTCATAAAGAGAATTAAATAAATGGAATAATTCATCTTGAGTTCTTTCTTTTCCGTTTATAAATTGAATATCATCCATTATAAAAACATCATATTTTCTATATCTCTCCTTAAATACATTTATTTTATTTAAATTCGTAGCACTAACAAGATCCATATAAAACTTCTCAAGAGAAGTGTAAAAGACCTTTCTTTCAGGGTGTTTCTTTTTTACTGTATTTCCAATTGCCTGCATTAAGTGTGTTTTTCCCAAGCCCGTTTTTCCATAAACAAACAATGGGTTATATACAATGCCGAGTCCGTTTATTACAGCCTGAGAACACGCATAAGCTACCTCATTAAATGACCCAACAATAAAAGTATCAAAAGTGTATCTTGGATTAAGTCCGTCGTCTTTATTTATGTATAAATCTTGTAGAGGAAGTGTTTGTCCAGAAATAGAAATATGCTGAGCTTTTTTCTGTAGTGTTTCTGGTTTTACAACAGTAAAAACAACAGAACGAACCCCCTCATGTATCATTCTTAATATTCTTATTATAAATTTATGATACTTTTGATTTAACCACTCCTTAACGAATTCATTTGGAACTCCAATAGTTACTTCTCCTTCTTTATAATCAATAACACGAGTATTTTTAAACCAAGTGTTGAAATTAACTCGAGAAAGTTCAATCTCAATTTGAGATAAAGCGCTATTCCAGAGTTGTTGATAATCCATAGTTAGTTATTATACACCTCACATACATTGTCACAACTTGACCCAAGGAGATAAGTCTGTTTATGTTATTTTTTAAAGTAAATTTGAAAAAATAGGTTAAATTAGGGAAATAAATGGTGATGTAGAAGTTGTTTTTTATGATTGATTTATCTGTTTTTTTAATGTAGAATAGCCCCCATGTCTATAACATATAATCCAAAGAGGAAAAAGAGAGGCACAACCCATGGATTTCTTGTAAGAATGGGAAGTAAAGGCGGACGCAAGGTTATTTCTAGACGAAGATCAGCAGGAAGAAAGAAGCTTTCCGTATAACATGCTACCAAAATCAAAACGAGCAAGACGTGATGATTTTAATGAGTTAAAAAAGAAAAACACTGTAAGGGGTGTTTTTGTTGATATTATGTATTCCCCTTCAAAAGAGATTCGGTTTGCGTGTGTAATATCTAAAAAAAAGATAAAGTTAGCTGTTGATAGAAACAGGGTAAGGAGAAAGATATATAGTGCACTTGAAAAAATAAAATTAAATAAACCACATATAGTAATAATATACCCAAAACAAGTTGCACTAACTTCTCCCCATAAAAAAATAGTAACCGAAATTCAGAGTATTTTTGATACACTATAAAAACCATGTTCCACACAATCTTTTACGAGCCTATATACAACCTTTTGGCCATTGTCTTAACATATACCCCACTACATGATATCGGGGCGGCTATTGTTATTGTTACCTGTATTGTAAAAGGAATACTGTTACCACTTAATCTCTCAGCACTAAGGAGTCAATACCTCATGAAAAAGATAGAGCCACAAATGGCTGAGATTAAAGAATTGCAGAAATCAAATCCTCAAGTCGCTTCGCAAAAAATGGTAGAACTTTATAGAAAAGAAAAAATCAACCCACTATCGAGCCTATTTGTTGTAATCATACAGATACCAATATTCTTCGCCCTGTACTTTGTTTTTTCTAAAGGACTACAAGCAGATCCAACATCTATATATTCATTCGTATCTTTTCCTGAGACAATACACACTAACGCCTTCGGACTATTTGACGTTACAAAGAAAAATGTAGTAATTGCTATTTTAGCCGGCATATCTTCTTATGTACTTGCCCGTAGACAAACTGCGAGTATGGTTTCGAGTAAAAAAGGTAGTGAAGAAACATTTCAAGACCAATTTATGAAGTCCATGAAAGTGCAACTTCTCTACGTTCTCCCTATTATAATAGCCATCTCCGCAGCCGTCTTACCATCTGCTTTGGGGTTGTATTGGTTTGTAAGTAATATAATTGGGTATGCTCAAGATGTCTATATGAAGAGGAAGTTATTTCACTTACAAGTTATTTAGTTTAAACTTTCTAAGCAAGC
Organism: Candidatus Nomurabacteria bacterium; assembly: GCA_943354975.1. GTDB lineage: Bacteria > Patescibacteriota > Minisyncoccia > Phycocordibacterales > UBA5272 > UBA11704. Next base: position 16,475 of record CALRDS010000010.1, read on the forward strand.
AGTTAATTCACAAGCATAAGCTTTCACTGCGCACATATTATATTTAGAATCCCCAGGATTAATCGGACATACCCATTTAGGTATTGGGCTAGAAAAACCAGCGGAAGCATTACAATCAACACTTTGAGAATTAGGAACTGTTCCATTCGAACAACAATTATAAGTAGCAAACACTCCTGCTTTTGGAGGAACTCCAGAATATACTTGATTAGCAGAAGCAAGTGCTAATTTTAATTTTACAATACCCGCAGTAATATTTTTTGAAGGTTCAAGAGACGAAGAGTCACAAGGAGTAGGCTGATTTACCTGCATCAAACCACAATCAAAAGTTTTATTTTCATTTTGATTATTTGCTGTTGGGTTCCCCTTAGATTCTTTACACATAGTAACTATAACAAGTTTAGGGTCTACTCCTAACCGAGCAGATTCGCTTTGAATCGTGGATAAGTATTTTTGGTAATTACATCCGTCCAGTGCCCCACAACGAACCCCCGCACAAACATTTCCAGAAGAAATAGCAGATATAACAGCCTCTTTAGGCACACACGATTTTGATGGAGATGAAGGAGATGAGAAACTTCCACTTGCCCCAGCTCCTCCAGTTTTTCCTCCTCCCCCCGAAAACAAATTACTAAAAGATATATTAGCTCGAAGCATCTCAGGATAAAAAGTAAAAGGAATTAAATAAATAAGTATTGCAAAGATAGCACCAAATAGAGCCCTACTCCACATTTTTTTAGCTTCAACCAAACCTACTCCACTTGATGGTTCAAATATATTACTAAAAACACCCCCCTTTAAACTACCTACAACCATCACACTAATAACAAGAGCAAATATAATTAAATAAGCAAGTTTCCAAATACTA